>CALVEO010000004.1 GCA_944326615.1 Candidatus Gastranaerophilales bacterium
ATCTATTTATATTTAGTGTTTCGACTACACTTAAATCTTATGTCTTTATTATTGCATATAAGATTTTAAATGTCAATAGAATGATTTAATATTTTTTAGCGGGTTTCGGGAAATGCACATATAGTGTAGAATTTACACTTTACAAAACTTAATATTGTGTTATTTTTAATGTCTTTTTGGGTATAAATAATGAACTTAAATATGTTAATTTATATTAAGGTTTAGATTAATAAAAAAGCAATTTTCTATAAATTATATACTTTATATATATAACATATTTAACAGGAATAATACGACATGAATGCAATCAGAAAAACTGACGCGGTATATCGGCAAAAAACACTGCCGGTAGAAGCAGTTACACTATATGGAAATATAAGCAGAACATCAGTTCAAACAATCGGCGGGGAAAACCCGTTTGCAAATACTAGAAGTATGGGCTTATGGCAATTCCCTACCAACGATTATATTGGACAGGTTAATGGTGAACCTCCGACAGAGTATACAAAAGACCAATCAGGAATGATTACAGAGGTTACAAGAACATTAAATTTATTTGCATAAAAAGAGGTTACTATGGCAAACGGTCAGGGCGGATTAAACGGAATAGAGGCAATATCGGGAATACAGCCCGCTTCTACTGCTGCTGTTGAAAAAGTAACACTTCAAAATATTGAAGGCTATGATTATACAAAAGCCAGCAGGCTTGGAAATCAGACTCAATTTCTGGGAATTACAGCCCAGCATACAACAACAAAATTTGATTCAAGAACTCTTGATATTGCATTTAACGACGGCGGAAATAATGTAGGTTTTAACCCATTTTTTAGACCTCCGAAAACGGCAACAAAAATATTTACAGCATAAAAAAGACGACACCACACATACTGGTATCGTCTTTTTAATTAAACTATTAATTTATACAGCAGCTTTAGATTTTGATTTTTCAATACAGTCAATCAAAGTTGATGCTACTGTTTTTTGTTCTTCTTCCGTTAATTCAGGGAACATTGGAAGAGATATAACCATTTCCGTATTCTTTTCTGAAACAGGGAGCGAACCTTTACCTACGCCTAAGTATTCATGAACTTTTTGCAAATGCAAAGGAATAGGATAATAAAGCATTGCGCCTATACCGCGTTCCTGAAGCATTTTGTGAACTTCATCGCGGTTAGGGATTTTAACAGTGTACTGGTGATAGACACAGTATGTATCATCCAATTCTTTTGGTGTTTGAACATCTGCACAGTCTTTGAACAATTCATTATAATAGTAAGCATGTTTACGTCTTGCTTCGTTCCAGGCTTTGACATGCGGGAGTTTTACACGTAAAATAGCAGCCTGGATTTCATCAAGACGGCTGTTAACACCTATTTCATCATGATGATAGCGTACAGCACCGCCATGATTTCTTAAAGCTACAACTCTGTCGCGTAATTTTTCATCGCTAGTCATAATAAGACCACCGTCTCCCATTCCGCCTAAGTTTTTAGTCGGATAGAAGCTTAAGCATCCAAAATCTCCGAATGTTCCGACCATTTTACCTTTATACAAAGCTCCGATTGCCTGACAGCAGTCTTCAATAACATGAAGATTATGTTTTTTAGCGACTGACATGATAGTATCCATATCGCAGGGCTGTCCGTAAAGGTGTACCGGAATAATTGCCTTTGTTCTCGGTGTAATTGCAGATTCCAATTTTGAAGCATCCATATTAAAAGTGTCTTTATCAATATCTACAAAAACAGGTTTTGCGCCTACAATACCGATAGCTTCTGTTGTTGCGACAAATGTAAATGCAACTGTAATAACTTCATCCCCTGCGCCGATATCAAGAGCACGCAATGCCAAATGTAAAGCATCTGTACCAGAATTTAAGCCTACAGTATATTTGCATCCTATAAAATCAGCCATTTCCTGTTCAAAAGCTTTACAGTTAGCACCGAGAATGTAAGATCCCGAGCGTAAAACTTCGCATACAGCTTTTTCAACTTCCGAGCCAATTGCAGCATATTGGCGTTTTGAATCTAAAATAGGTATCATATTATTTCTCCTTCTTAAAACTACCAATCGAGTTTATAATATAAGTTTAGCACAGGTTTTCCATGCCTTTATATAAGCTTAACATTCATAAAATTTTAAACTACCCAGTGATACTGATAAAATTGCAACAATTGTCCAGAAAACAAATTGAATTTGCGGTCTGAAAAATACTGTGTCAACAAGCCCATGCACGCAGACAGCACAAATGGAAATTACGCAAGCAGATACTATTATAACTGTCTGTGTATCAGCTGACTTTAATATAAAATTTATACCATTCTTAATTAATGTAATAAGAAATCCTACAAATGCAATAAGGGCAAAAATTCCGCTTTCAACAGCTATTTCAAGAAAAATATTATACGCACTCAAAGCATCAAAACCGGTTTTCATATAAAGTCCATAGATTTCACGAAAATTTTGATTTCCGACACCTATCCCCAGAAGCCAATTATCCTTAAACATTTCTATCGAAGAATGATAAACGTTAAATCTGAAAGAATTTGATGAATCCTGCCTCATAGCAAATATAGATAAAACCCTTGCTCTCAAAGCTGAAACAAAAAGCATTGCTGCAGTTCCAAACGCAATAACCGCACCTAAAACAGATAAATATATCTGTTTATAATTCTGCCATAAATATTTAGCAGAAACGGCGAACATACCGGCTAAAATTACCATCATACCAATATATGACCCGCGGCATCCTGTTAAAAATAATGTTAAAGTTGAAAGTAATGCTAAAATTAGCCAGATACCCGAAAAATTATATTTTTTATCAACAAAGTACAAGGCAGAAAGCCCGTACAATGCAGGAATTCCTGCGACAAAATAACCTCCGAGCAAATTCGGATTATAAGGCTTTAATGTTCCGTATACACGCGTCATAATCTCTTCCGGATTTAATTTTGACACATCCTGCCACGTAGAAATCTCATCTACATGTGCAAAGTTCTGTAAAAATCCGATAATCGCCTCAAAACTTACACAAACCCCGATTGCTCCGAGAATAAACGGAATTTTATCTCTATTATTTTTCAAATACTGAACAACAGAAAAATAAAAAGCAAGATATGTGAAAGTCTTGAAAAATCCCTTTAAACTCAGATAAAATAAAGTTGATCCCGCAAGACTTATTATAACAATCATAAAATATGCCAAAAGCCACAATTCAAAAGTCTTGCATTCAAGTTTTTCATAAGGTTTTGTCAGGATTTTGACAAAAGACAAAAATACTGTAATTAACGCAATAAAACCGATTACATCAGATGACATTACGGTAGAAGAAAGAAAAACAGCAATTATTGATGCAAAAATAAGTTTGTCTATATTCTTCAAGAACAAGCTGTTTTCATATAAATATTCACATTTTCTCTGAGTAAATTGGATTAAAGTATTAAACATTGTCATTCGTATCTAATGCACTATTAAATTTTTCATCATCTGTAACAGGCATAACCTTCAAATCTGAAACAGTTCCGTTAAATTTGTAATCTTTCCCTTCCAGAGTAATAGGCAGACCCATTTTAATTTTGTTGCCTCCGACAACGGCTCCGTCCTTTGTAATTTTTGCAGTATCTGAAAGAGTTACTATCATATCGTAAACGTAGGCCTGAGAAGGATCTTCTATAACCATAACTTTTTTACTGTTCAAAATAGGTAAAACTACTTTTTTTCTGTCAGCCTGAACATTCAAAATGTCCAAATCACTATACGGAACATTTCTTATACTAATAAATGTTTTTTCGTTAGCATTCAAAGGGATTTCCCCTCCTGTCAGCGTAACTCCGCGGATATAAACCTGAAAAGAAATCTTTGATGTAGCTTCAATTTGCTTTGAAGCTGTTTGTCTGAAGTTTTTATAAGTGAAAAATCCTACAATCAATGCAATAATAACTCCGGCAATAATAATCACATCAACCGGTTTAAATTTTTTTAAATAATTTGATAAATTTTCCATAAAGTTTTCTCCGTAAATTAATACAAATGCCTATAATTCTTCTACGGCATTCAAAATTTCATCAATAGATGTAGTTGCACAACCAAACTGTTTTACAACCAGACTTGCTGCAATATTTCCGATAATTGCAGCATAAACAGGATCAGCACCTGCTGCCAGAGCAAGTGTATAAACAGCCGTTACAGTATCGCCTGCACCTGTTACGTCAAACACTTCCGACTTATTAAAAACCGGAATTTTTGTATAATTACCATGCCCTCTTGCTACAAACATTCCGTCAGCACCACATGTAATTAATACTGATTTTGCATTTGTTTCATCAAGAAGTTTATCACCAGCACGCTGTAAATCTTCCTCGCTTTCTATTACAAATCCTACGGATTTTTGTGTGTCCGGAAGATTTGGAGTCATGGAAGTAACATTTTTATAAATTTCTAATTCTTTTTGAGCATCAACAACAATAATTTTGTTATACTTATTTGCCAATTTTATTGTTTCCTGAATAATTTTAGGCGTTAATGTACCAATATGATAGTTTGATAAAATTACAGCATCAAATTCAGGAACAGCTCTTTCAATCTGTTTTAAAACTTCATCTTCTATTTCAGGGGACAACATTTCATTTGTCTGCCTGTCAATTCTGACAATCTGCTGGGTAATTGATGTAGTAATTGAGCCTGAAATTCTGGTTTTAGTTGTAGTTTTTCTGGAAGGATCAACAACTAAAAGTCCGCAGTTTACATTCGCATTTTCAAAAGTTTCTCTTAACTGCCCTGCCTGAAAATCATCCCCGCAAACCCCGATTACGCTGACTTTACCTCCGTTTAAAGAAGAAACATTATGAGCCGCATTTGAAGCCGCACCAAGAATAAGCTTTGTTTCCGAATGTAATAAAATTAAAACCGGAGCTTCTCTGGAAATTCTCTCCGCATTACCGTAAACCATTTCATCTATGGCTAAATCACCTATTACCAAAACTTTCGGCTCACCAAGTTTTTTTATATAAGAAATAAGCTGTTCTTTATTTACATACATAAAAACTTCCTTTGATTTAATTTCTATACTAACACAAATAAAATTTTTATCAAAATTCGATAAAGCCACTTGTTATGTAAACTTTTTTTAAGTATAATAGCAAAAAAAAAATTCTTGAGTTTTATAAAAACTACGAAAGGTAAGGAAGTATGATATCAAGTATAAGAAGCATTAATTTTTCAAACAATTACATTTCAAATATCTCTACATCACACTCTAAACGATGCAGTGCTCCTGCGATTAATTACAACAGTTGCGACAGAGTGTCTTTTTCCGGCAAAACACAGACCGTAACAAAGCTTTCTGACCAGAGTGCAGAACTTGTTCAACATTTTGCCAAACAATTAAAATTAAACAAAATCTATAAATTCAGTACTCCTGATGTTGAAAAATTTCAGCTTGCATCAATTGCAACCAAAGAAAAATCTGACATGCGAAATCTGCTTGTACAATATTCAGGATATACAAAGGATGATACGACAAAACATATCATGTGTATTATAAAAAATAACGGAGAAATTTTGGAAAACGGAACACCTGTGAAAAATGCTGATGAAATAGCATTATATGAACAAATTCTTCCGGAATTAATACACAGAGCATCGAAAGAACTTAAAATAAAATTACAACAATGTGTTTAAATATGTCTTTCAGATGGATGTAAAATCATTTGAGCGATTTTATCAGCGCCGTCAAAATTTCTTGCACGCATTAATTTTGCTGCAGTATCTCTGTCGTAATCCAGCAATCTGTGTTCAATTGAAAAACCACCGTCCTGAAAATCTGCAATAACATAACATGCTTTAGCATCCTCTGTCATTGGACGCCCTACACTGCCTACATTAACAACAGTCTGTTTTTTATTAGTCTGATAACCGGCAGGCTGGTGCGTATGGCCACAGAATATTAAATCAGCATCAGTCCCTTCGAGCATTTCTTCAATCTGCTTTAACGGCATATTGGGGAAAATGTTTTCATTATTACGCCTTGGAGAGCCATGAACAAGCAGAACTTTTACACCCTCTACCTCCAATTCTTTTTGCGCAGGCAGGTTTCTTAAATATTCTTTTCTTTCTTCTTCTAAATAATAAACATCGTCAACAAGCGCATTTGCCATGACAGGAAAGTTCTTTTTAGCGTTCTCTATTATTTCAGGAGAAAAATCAGAAATCATTTTATCTGTATTGCCCTGTATAACAATCCAGTTATCCTGCTGTTTTATATAATCTATAACCATTCTCGGCTGGGGTCCTGCCATTGCTAAATCTCCAAGACAGAAAACCTTTTCACATTTATTTTTATTAATATCCCCAACAATAGTTTCAAGTGCCTGAAAATTTCCATGGATATCAGATAAAACAGCTACTCTCATTTTTCCTCCTTAAATTTTATGCTATAATTATAATATGATAAACAGAAGAAAATCAAAACAATTAACAATCGGAAACATAAAAATAGGCGGAGACGCTCCAATCAGCGTACAGTCAATGTGCAATACAGATACATGTGATATAAAATCTACACTTTATCAAATTAATCAACTGGCAGAAAGAGGATGCGAACTTGTACGTCTTGCAGTTTTAAACTCAGATGCCGCAGATGCAATAAAAGAGCTTGTAAAAAAATCTCCTCTGCCTTTGATTGCAGATATACATTTTGACTACAAACTTGCAATTCAATGCATAAATAACGGAATTCATGCACTAAGACTTAATCCCGGCAATATCGGTAAAAAAGAAAATGTTGAAAAAGTAGTAAAACTTGCAAAACAACAGCAAATTCCTATAAGAATAGGAGTAAATGCCGGTTCGCTTGAAAAAGATTTGCAAGATTTAGATATTCCGTTATCTAAAAAAATGGTCAAAAGCGCTATGGGACATATTAAAATCCTTGAAGATCTTGATTTTGATTTGATAAAGGTTTCCCTGAAATCATCAGATGTTATGACAACAATTGAAGCTTACAGATTAATTGCTGATAAAATTCCATATCCGCTGCACCTCGGGATAACAGAAGCCGGTACATTACGCCAGGGGCTTATAAAATCCTCAATTGGTCTTGGAACACTGCTGGCAGAAGGTATCGGCGATACTATAAGAGTTTCGCTTACAGAAAATCCGCAAGAAGAAGTAACTGCAGGTTTTGATATTTTAAAAAGTCTCGGACTTAGACAAAAAGGGGTAAATTTTATCTCCTGCCCGACCTGCGGAAGAACCAGAATAGATTTAATAACACTTGCAAAAAAAGTAGAAGAAAAATTCAAAAATCTGGATAAACCTATTACTATTGCAACTATGGGATGTGCTGTCAACGGCCCCGGCGAAGCAAAACACGCAGATTTTGGAATTGCAGGCGGTGTCGGCGAAGGCATTGTTTTCAAAAAAGGTGAAATTATCGCAAAAGTCCCGGAAGATAAGCTCCTTGAAAAATTAGAAGAAATTATAACAAAATCATCCGAATAATATATGGAAAAACTTTTGTAAAGAAATTATAATATTTTTGTAACTTGTAACAAATTGTACTATTATAAAAAAGAACATAAATGAGGTGGAAATGAAAAAAAGTTTATTAATTTTAAGTTTAGCAGCTTTATTCACAGTATTACCGTCTTATGCAGAATTGACAACCGCAGATACGGTAAGCCCTGATTATATGAAAAATCATGGTTATTCTTCAGCTTTTATTAAGGCTACACAAAAATCAATTGCACAAAGTAATGGTGAAGCTTTAACAGAACCGGTTGAAAAAGAATACTACAATCAGCCTGTTGTAAAAGCTGTAAGAAGATTCTTCATGTATCTTGACCCTTCATATGACGATCACTCATTTATGAATGATCATGAAATACATACTTCTCCACATTATGAAGATTTATAATGTTTATATTTTTATAAAAGAAAAATCGGCAAATATATAAAAAAATTTGTCGATTTTTTTTTAATTAATTAGTACATGAAATTTTTATGAGTTATTATATTTATTGAAAGCAATCCGGACTTAAATACATATATTAAATGAGCTAAATTATGATAATATATCATAATATCAGGGAAAGAGGACGATGAAACTAAAAAAATTACTAACAATGCTTGTGCTGATGCTGATGTCAATGTCATCTGTAAAAGCTGAAGATATATCCCCCATGTTAACTGTAAGTAACAGAAATATAGAATCATCAAAACTTCTTGTTGATGATTCTTCAGAGGAGGTAAACCTTGATAACTCCGATGTTATAGTAATTCCTCAAAATGAATCGCCCGTATTCAAGCCCTACCAACCTGCAAAAGATGAAGTAGTTTTTAGCTATACAAAAAATTTGATTAATGCAATTGATCCTACAGCCTACACAAACAGAAAAGGCAGCTATCTGCCAGGTGCCAGAGGTATTAACCAGCTCGTAATATATACTCCTGCTTATGGGCCACGAACAAATACCAATGAATTTGGCGCTGAAGCTATTGTTGAAGGTAATACCGTTACGGAATTATCAGGAGCTGATTCTCTGATACCGCCAAATGGTATAGTAATAAGCGGGCATGGCAATGCTAAAAAATGGATGAATTCCAGTATTAAAATAGGTACAAAAATTTATATCGATAGAGCATCAAACCTGGTTTACACATACACAACATCTGAAAGCTATATTTTTGAATCGGAGAAAAAAATTCATGAAGCAGAACAGATGCTTGAATACTATAGAAGCTTAAGCCCTGATTACAATTGGAAATTTCCAGGAAGCTATATTGCAGATGCAAAAAATTACCTGAAAAAAGCAAGAAAAAATCCTGATGAAGTAAAAAAATACTCTCAAGCAGCCATAGAAGCTGCAAATGATGCACTAAAAAGTGTTGTTCCTTACAAAAACGGAGAACTTAAAGGAGTATGGATTAGACCTGTTGAAACGACTGAAAAACAAATAGAAGAAACTCTTGACAGACTAGAAAATGCTGGTATTGACACTATATTTCTAGAAACATATTTCCATGGAAAAACAATATTTCCAAGTAAAACAATGGAAGCCTACGGATTTACCACCCAATACGAAAAATTTGCAGGGATTGATCCGCTTGCAATATGGATAAAAGAGGCGCATAAACGCGGAATAAAAGTCCATATATGGTTTGAAACATTTTATGCAGGACCGCAAAATCCTAAAGATAATCCTAAAAGTATACTTGGCATGAATCCCTCCTGGGGAAATAAAACAAGAAAAGATGCAGATGCATTTGAACCGTCCAAATCTACTTCGGAGCATAACGGATATTTCTTAGATCCGGCAAATCCTTATGTACAGGATTTCATTGTGAAGTTAGCTGATGAAATTATAACTAGATACAAACCCGACGGCATTAATCTTGATTACATCAGATATCCGAATTGCGTTTCTCTAAGCGAAGATTCAAACTGGGGATACACAGATTATGCCAGAGAAGAATTCAAAATGCTTTTCGGAGTTGATCCGGTTAATATTTTAAAATCAGATCCTCTATGGCTTGAATGGAATAATTACAGACGCGAACAAATAACCAATATGGTAAAAAAAATCGGAGAACTGGGCAGACGTAAACATATCTACATAAGCGCAGTAATTTTTCCTGACAGAAAAGCAGCCCTTGACCATAAGCAGCAGGATTGGAAAACCTGGTCAACAAGAGGTTATATAAACGCCTTTACTCCGCTATTTTTAACTTGTGATTCAAAAACCGCAAACAAAATGATGACTGATGTAATTAATGCATCGTCAGGAAATACTGATTTTTATGCAGGATTATTTGTAACATTTATGGGCGGAACAGATGAAGATTTGATAAGATTAATCCATGAAGCAAGAAAAGTCAATGCAAAAGGGGTTATCCTGTTTGATTATGCGCATCTCAATAATAAATATATAAATACATTATCAAGAAGCGTATTTGCCTCTCAATCTCCATTTAAACCTAATTTCAGAATAGGTCAGCCGCAGCCGCAATTACAACCGCAGGACACAAAAGGCTGGTGGATTTTCAAAAAAGATTAAGAGCGTGCCGCTCCATCCGTAACCCTGAGTCTTGCATGAATCTTCTCTGTCATTACGAGGGAACGTAGCCGTTCCATCCGCCACTTGAGGTTTGCATAAATCTTTCATGTCATTACGAGGAGAATGCGAAGCATTCGACGTAGTAATCTAATTATTTATATAAATATTATGAGATTGCGAAGCTCCATTCTGTCGCTCGCAATGACAGTTTCTAGATTGTAGATCGGATTTACGGGAACATGCTCCCTCCCTGATCAGGGAGGGGCTGCGTAGCCGCTGCACCCGATACCTGGGTCCTGCATGAACTTGTTTTGTCAATACAAGCAGGTAGACTTTGGCAATTAGAAATAAAGCCTTTTAACGTAAAAGGCCTACCCTCCTAGCTTCCTACCTTCTTATCCTCTAGTTAAACCCTCCCCTTAATCCCACACCCAAAAGAGGGAAAAATTTTTAATTTCCTCTTCAAATGGGGAGGGGTAGGGTGCAAGCCTGAATTCATATTTATATTTCGTTACATGTGCATTTTTAAGTTTAACACGTATAATAAATTTTATGGATAGAATGGCTGTTAACAATATTTGTCAGAATAAAAATGTTTTAATGTTTATTGCGGCATTGATATTTATGACTGGAATTCTGGCCTATTTCAACGATAACGCAATCTTGTGTGCCGGAATTTTAAGCATAATTGCAATTCTTGCGACTTTGAAAAACTTTTTACCTTTAAAATACGTATTTTTCTGGGTAATCATATTTTATCTTGGATTTTTTAATGCATATTCAAGAACACATGTAACAGACGGGCTGGTTCCGTTTGCAGGACATGATGCAATAATTCAGGGACAGATTGTATCAATTCCAAACAGCAGTTCTCCAGAAAAAACAAAATTTTTCTTTAAAGCAGATAACATTAACGGAAACAGTATCTCTGGCAAAACTCTTGTAACCTATACCGGCAATGATTTTGCAAATCTGCAAATAGGAAGTAAATACGAACTTTCCGGACGATTGAGAATTCCTTTTAAATCAAGTAATCCATCACAGTTCGATTACGGAAAATATTTGAGAAATTACGATACATTTACGGTATTCTATTCTGATAATGCAAAATATATAAACAGCAGTTTAACGCCAAAATGGAAATTTGTGCAAAACCTGAATAAACTCAGAGACAAAATCATAAATGAGCACGCTAAATATTTAAAATCCCCAAATCTTGAAATCCTGGGCGGAGTAGTATTTGGCGATGATGCTGTCGCGCCGCCTGATTATATTAAAACATCTTTTGTAAATTCAGGTTTATTGCATATTCTTGCGGCATCAGGGATGAACGTTGCTTTTATATATGCATTCTGGGTATTTTTCATGCGCCGGCTGCGTATGCCATTCAAATTCATGGTAATTTCCGGTATGGGGGTTGTCATAATTTATACATTTATGACAGGACTGGGAGCTTCTGTTATAAGAGCTGCATTAATGTTATTATTTATACTTGCCGGCAAATTAATTGACCGAGATGCACATACTGTATCGCTTTTATCCTTTGTTGCAATGCTAATGCTTATTTATAACCCCGCATTTATAAATGATGTAGGTTTTCAGCTTTCATTTATTGTAACTTTCGGACTTTTGACCACAGCAAATGTAATTTTTGAAAAATATAAAGATTCTAAAGTTCCGCAGTGGCTGGTAAGTGCATTGTTAATCCCTGTGATTGCACAAATATGGGTTGCGCCGATACAAATGTTTTATTTTAACACATTCAGCACATATTCAATCCTTGCAAATATTTTCAGCATGCCGTTTTTGAGTGTAATAAGCTTCGGCGGTTTCGTCAGTTCCATTATTGCGATATTAGCACCATTTAGCGACAAATTGTGTATGGTTATAGACGTAATCTTAAATCTAATGCTTCAAATACTTGTCTATATATCAAATTTGTTTGCAAATCTTCCTGCCTCGCTTCTTACGACTACTCATCCGAATATTTTTCAAATTTCTATTTATTACGGAATAATTCTTGTTCTAACACTTTCAATCAAAACAGGGATTAATAAAAAACTTGTATATACCTGCATAATCTCAGGAATTATACTTATGCTGACTTTAATCAATATTCCTTCAAAAAATCTTGAAATTATTGCATTCGATGTTCAAAATGCAGACTGCTTTCTTATAAAAACTCCTGAAAATAAATATTTTATAATTGATACAGGCAGAGCAGGCTACAAGGGAAGCAATGCACAGGCAAATTCGATTATTATAAAATATCTTAAAGACAGAGGGATTAAAAATATTGAAGGGATGATAATCACGCACTTTGACAACGACCACTCGGGCGGTGCAGTTGATATTATGAAAACAATGAAAGTAAAACAGGTTTATATAAATTCTTACAAAGATAAATCCATGACTTCAGAACATATCTACAAAGCGTTAAAAGAACTGAATATAGCTTCCAATATTCCAGACAGCAATAAATCCATATATTCTGAAAATAATCTGAATATACAAACATACCTTGCAAACTCTGAAGAAGATAATGAAAAATCTATAATAACTCTTTTAAGTTATAAAGATTTTGACATGCTTTTCACTGGCGATACAGGAATTGAGGCGTTCAATAAATTGAAAAAAGATATTCCGCATAACGTTGAAATTTTGAAAGTAGGACATCATGGCGGTCCACATGTTGTAAATTCAGATATGCTTAATCACTTAAATACAAAAGTTTCTATAATTTCAACAGGTCCAAACTCTTTCGGGCATCCGAATAAAGGGACCCTTGATATTTTGCGAAATACGGAAATTTACAGAACTGACCGCAACAATTCAATAAAAATAGAATCTGACGGAACAGACTACACTGTTTATACCTACAACAAAGACAAAAAGAAATATCAGAAATCAAAAGAATTTATAACTGATTAAACACAAGAAACTTTATCAGCCAGAGCTGTTTCTATTTCATCAATAATCAAAGATGCAGCTCCTATTCTATCATCAGCAGAGGTAATAGGCCGTCCGACTACCATATAATCAACACCTGATAAAATATTATCGCGGGGAGTATCCACTCTGACCTGATCATTTACAGAAGCCCAGGTAGGACGGGTTGCAGGACATAAAATTATAAAATCATCACCTATTTCTTTTCTAATCCTTCTAGCCTCTTCGGCACTAGCCACAACACCGTCAAGTCCTGAGTCCTTTGCAACTTTAGCAAGCTGCAAAACAAAGTCTTCTATATTTCTGTCAACACATAATTCTGTAGTCAAAGTCTTTTGCCCGAAACTTGAAAGCAGAGTAACACCGAGAATTGTCGGAGGTTCAACTCCCATAGACTTTGCAGCAGCACGTGAAGCTTTCACAACAGCAGAAGTCATTTTAGAACCGCCTTGAATATGCACGTTGAAAAAATTTATATTATTTTTAACAAGACTGATACAAGCTTTCTGAACAGTATGCGGAATATCATGGAACTTACAGTCATAATAACATTTTGCCCCATGTTCTTCCAGCAGTCTGAATGCTTCAAATCCATAATTGACAATCAAAGGAAGACCGATTTTAAAATAACCGACATAATCTTTAAGCTCTCTTACAAGCTCTTCTGCCTCTTTTAAATTGTCAACATCCAATGCTAAAATAATTCTGTCTTTAGCTGTTTTAGGTTTATCAATCATATTAACATGAATATATCACTACGAAAAAATAAAATCAACCCATAACAGAATTAGGCTTGCCGCCCAATTTTTTAAGATATCTTTGACATTGCAAAATTTTATCATACCCAAGCATAATACCAAGCATAAAATCCTTTTCAGGAGAAAGCTTGTTCAGATGTTTGTCAAAAGTTGCAATAACTTTTATACAATCTTCATTGCCGAAAAAAACATTAATTGAATTTTCTCCGGCTGGATTGATTATATAAGGAATTTTTTCTTTTTCAAGACGCGAAACAATATAATCTTTATTTGAGACTTTTTCCGTAGTCAAAATAAGGCTTCTCAATCCCTTTTTATACTCATATATATGATGCAGAAACACCTTTAACTCACTATGTTGTTTTTGAGTTATCTGCGGCAATTTAGCTGCAAAAGGAACACTTTTATTACACTGTTGATATTTAGCTTTAGAATTATTGTATGCTATTGGATAAACCTTCATAAAACAAAGTTAGATTAAACTAACTTATTTGTCAATATTATTTTTTTCATAACCTGCAAGTTCATCCAATGAGATATTAAACACCTGGGCAAGCTTAATAAAATTTTCAAGACCTATATTAATCTTACCATTCTCAATACGTGCAATATGCTCCCTGCTGCAATCAATGATTTCTGCAAGACGCTCCTGCGAAAGCCCTAATCTTTTACGATTTTTTCTTATTCTGTTACGAATTTTTAAATTATAATTTTTAAAATCTTGCATAATTGTGATTATACGTTTATAATAAGAATGTTACTGGGGTTAATTAATCACTTTTTATCGTCAAAATACTTATTATTAAGACATATTAGAGTATATTTATTGGAGAGATTTATGAACAACAATTCAACTTTTTATACTAAAACAGGATTTACATTAGCAGAAGTATTAATAACTCTTGGAATTATAGGGGTTGTGGCTGCTATGACTATGCCGTCATTAATCACAAATCATAGAGAAAAGAAAACAGTTGCTCAATTAAAAAAGGCATATTCAACACTTCAGCAGGGCTATTTAATGGCAATAAGCAAACATGGAGAACCTGAAAGCTGGGGAGTTGGAAACACTAATACAAGTACAAATGAGGACGGTACAACTCAAACGGATTATTCAGAAGCAGAACTTTTGTTAGAATATCTTTCTGAAAACATGAATACAATTAACATTAATCAAGAAATAGAATACACAAAATATCAACTGAACGGAGCTAATGGAAGAAATGTCAATTTAAAAAATATTCCAAATATTGTGCTTTCAGACGGAACAATAATAGCGTTAGGTTACATAACAGTAACAAAAAACACCGGAGATATTTATGTTATTCTCAATGGCTGCGCACAAAATGGCAGATGTACATTGGGAAAAGACATATTTTATTTTAATATTCGTTTTTCACCGGCAAAAATTATCCCTGTAGGTGCAGATGGAAGCCAGTATCCTAAAGAAGAATTTAAAAACTACTGTAACAAAACAGTGGACGCTAATGATTCAGGCAAGGGCTGCACAGCATGGGTACTTTATAACGAAAACATGGACTATCTTCATTGCAATGATTTAGACTGGAACACAAAAACGCAATGCCATTAAATCATCATTCTTCATCAGAAATATCCGCCGGAAGTTCAGGCAAATCTTTGGAATATTTGCATCCGAGTTTTTCGAGTTTTTCAATCTGGGTTATTATATTTCCTCTTCCGGTAAGCTTTTTCAGAGAATTAGCAAGATTATCCTGTATTTTAAGCAGTTCTTTCAACAAATCAGCAAATTTATCATGAACACTTGTACATAAATCCGCCATTTCCATAATATTTTTATTCTGTCTGTCGACAACATGAAACGCATTAATAATCTTTAATGCCGCAAGTAGTGTTGACGGCGATACAGGCATAACCTTATTTTTCCAGGCAAAATCCCACAATGCACACTCGTCACAAAACATCATTGAATAGCAGCTTTCAATCGGAATGAACATCAAAACATAATCAGGAGAAGATACCTCTATTGAATAATCTCTTTTTGCAAGCCCTGTAATATGGGCTTTTGTAGAATCAACAAACTGCTTTAAATGAATTTGTTTTTCATCATCATCCTGAGCATTTACAAAACCGTCCCATGCTGCAAAAGACGTTTTGCTGTCAATATAAACACATCTACCCCCGGGCAGAAATACAGTGGCATCAGGTCTTCCTTCTGGTGTTCCCATCTGAATTTTATATTCTTCATCTTTTCTTAGCCCTGATGCTTCCAGAACTCTTTCAAGAACAATTTCACCCCAGCGCCCTGAAGCTCTGTTGTCAGATTTCATAACATTGACAAGAGAATTAGTGTCATGAGAAATCTTATTTCCAGCCTCAAGAAAACTTTTTATATTCATATCAAATTTTGTAAAATTCTCGGTTTCTGCCTTGAAATTTTGTTCCGTACGTTTTTCAAAATCTTCAATTTTTTCTTTAAAACGTTTAAAAAATTCGTCTAGTTTTTCACGATTTTGGCTTGATAATTCTGTTGAACTTTCCTTAAAAATTTTATTAGCCGTATTTTCAAAATAAAGCTTCATCTGATCAAGCATCAAATCCTGAGTCATCTTACTATTTTTATTAATAACCTTGAAAGGAATGAATATACATAAAGCACCAATAAAAAAACCAGCCAAAAATATTAAAATTTCCATTTTATACTCCCTGTTACCACTAAAATTATACCACAACAATATTAGACTAAAAATATTAGCCGTATAAAAAATCAACCATGCGGCCATAAACCTAAAAGCATGATGTAGAGCATGGTTGAGGGAAACTATCAATCTAAAGATGTAAGACAAATTCTCAAACCAACATATAACCAATATCAATCAGGGCATGGATGAAAATAACCCTCTAAAAGTTGTAGTATTTATAGTGTAGAAGGAACTAAATAAAAACAGGGAGATAAATATGAGAGAATTTAAAAGAAATTCAAGAATTCTGCTTATTGATGATAATGCAGATCATTTAAGAGGGATAAAAGAATTAATTACACTTGAAAGCAGTTATAATGTTGTAGGTGCAACAACCAGTGCAAATATAGGAATTAACCTCGCAAAAAAATATCGCCCTGACATAATTTTAATGGATATAAATATGCCTGAAAAAGATGGACTTCAAGCTATTCAGGAAATTGAAAAGCTCGATATGGATATAAGAGTAATTTGCTTAAGCGGTTACGATGATGCAGATCTTATCTTCCGGGCTATGAAAATAGGCGCTAAAGGCTATGTTCTTAAAACAATGGCATCAGCCCAGCTTATTTATGCAATAGACGAAGTTGCATCCGGCAAAATTTATCTTCCGACTGCACTTACATCAAGATTTTTTGAATACTTTCAACGTTCATTTAAAGATGAAGCAAACGCTGCAACAGAAGAAAATCTCCTTACATATTTAACAGCAAGAGAAGAAGAAGTTTTGGATCTTCTCACACAGGGTAATAACTACAAGGGTATTGCAGGAAAGTTATTTATATCCGAAACTACAGTAAAGACCCATGTAAACAATATATTTCAAAAATTACAGGTAAACGACAGAACACAGGCTGTTTTATATGCCCTGAATAACGGATTTGCTAAAAGACGGGCTAAACTTGCTGTTTAAATTATATGATACTAATAAGTGTTTAAAGGTTCAGCCCCCTGAAAAGCTGAACCTTTAATGTTAATGAGGAGAAAATGAATAATACTGACTTAGTTTACGAACAATCAAGATGCGTTGCACACGAAATAAGAAATCATCTCTCTATCTGTGAAATTTATACACAAATTATTAAAAGAAATCTTGAGCAGGAAGGTGTAGAAAACCAATCAATAGATAATGCACTAAACTGTATAAGCAAATCATTAAAAATCATGTGCAATTCGCTCATAGATCTAAAATCTCTGAATAATATCGAACAAAAAGAATGCGATATCAAAGCAATTCTTGAAGAAGGCATCAAACTTTCATCAGTCTATATCCATGACAAAGAAATAAAAATAACCGCCGATATTAAAACAAACGCAAAAGTTTTTATAGATGAAAACAAATTTCTTGCCTGCATTGTAAATATAATAAAAAATGCTATAGAAGCTATAGATAAAAAAGGCGAAATTAATGTCTCACTTGAAATAAGATCTAATAACGTTCATATAAAAATTTCAAACAACGGAGAGCCGATATCTGCGTTAAAACAGGAAGAAATATTTAAGGAAGGCTACACTACAAAACCGACCGGCAGCGGACTTGGACTTCATATATGTTCTGACAACCTGAAAGCGCAGGATGCAATTTTAAGATTAAACAAATCCAACGCTGAAATAACTGAATTTGAAATTATAGTCCCTGTTTACAAAAATTAACAAACTACGCAAAAAATATATACCTCTGTACTTATAATATATAGGGAAAAATAAAGACAGGGAAAAATATGGACTTTTTCAATTCACTCTCTCAAATAGCAAAAAACAAAGATAATTTTGCAAAATGGGAAGAACAACAAAAACACGAACAGACGCAGCGCGAAGAATTATATAAAAGGCGCCGGTATTCAGATGAAGAACTTGCACACGCTAAAGCACTCGGCCAAAATGTAATGGACGTTGTAGACATCATGGATAACCACTCCGAAAGCGTTGCAGAAAACGTTGAAACAGCACTCGAGCCTATTGTTGCAGGTATACCTCTTTTGACAGCATTCGGCAGCGCGCTGGCTTATGCAAAATTTATTGCTAATCCAATGTATAAAAAGATATGGGCTGTTGAAGACAAACTGGCAAACAACGAAGAAGCTCAAAAACTTTGCGATAAAATAACAGAATTCAATGAAAAAAACGGGAAGAAAAATCCATACTTCCACACCTGGCACCTTACCCGCGAAAATAGCATAAAAAAAATAAAAGACGAAAATCTGAAAGCCCAAGCTATGAAAATTTTCAAACAGTTCAGAAAGGAAACGGCTCAATTCAGACACAAAAATATTATGGGAAGATGGGGAGCAGTTGCGGCATTTTTCATATCGTTTGTTGCCGCAAATATATACGCCGCAAAGCTTCAGGTTGACAGTTCTAAAATTGCACGTTATCAGGCCAGAGAAGCCCTGAAAAACCCTAAAGCTTTCGTAGATTACACACCCGAACAAATAGAAAAAGCTAAACAGGAAATAGCAGATCATCCTGAATTAAAGAAACAAGCAAAAAAAGAAAAACTTAAAACAGGGATGATCCCAAGTATTGTAAATCTGTTTAAAGATAGAAAAGCATACAAAAATGCAATAAAAAATGATACTGATGAATCAAAAATCATAACACGCGAATTAACTCCTGAAGAACTTATACAGGCTAAAAAAGATAAAGAAGTTCTCCAAAGAACAGTCAGAATTATAAATAATGAAGCAGAAAAATATTCACAGAATATGGAAGTGGCAGCACAGGTTTTGATTAACGGCACACCATTTCTTGGTGCCGGAGTAGGCCTTTTAGTCAGTACAATTATGAATAAAACCGGTATACTTAAAAAAATTATAGGAAATACCGTAAATAAAACAGGTTCTGAAAAAACAAAAGAACTGTACAAAGAATTCAGCAATCTGAAAGAAAATGCTCCGGGCTATCATCTTAAATGGAGAAAATTCTTCAATTCATTTATGGAAGATGTTAAAAATATATCGGCACAACAGGCAGAAAATACAGGACGCAAAAGCAGAAAAGCGCCTAAAGATATAATTAAAACAGTAAAAGGAATGGTAATAGGAGCTACTGCCCATAAATGGGGTAGAAAAGGTGTCATCGGCGGTATAGGTTCTATTGTTACAGGATTTGCAGGTCTTTTAATCGGTTTGAAACTCCAAAAATCAGCTTCAAGAGCAGGCAGATATACCGCGAAACGCGAACTGGAAAAAGATCCCAGAAACTTTATCGGCTACACAGAAGAAGATTATGAAGAAGTAAAAGATGTCAAAAATCCGAAAAAGCCGGAATCTAAAATAAAAGAATACGCAATGTTTATTCCGACAGTAATTAAACAGTATTATGCGTACGAAAAATATAAAAATAACGAATTCAAAGAAAATAAACTTCTGCAGGAACAATTACAAAAACAGGATGTAACAGAAGAACAATTGCGCGATGCAAAAAATCTTCAAAGGAAATTGTTTAATACATTTGAAAAAGTTGATGACAATTCGCAAACCTATTCTGAATCAATGGAAGCCGCAGTTGACATTGCACAGCCTATTGTTGCATACGGCGGGATATTAGCAATGATTTCACCGTTTATTTACATAGGTGCACAAATTAAAAAAGGTAAAATATCAGGAGCTAAAGTTCTTGATAAAGCTGCAGGATTTTTCAGCAAATCAAGCGAAAAATTAAAAAGCAGATGGTTTAAAAAATATTTAGGCAATGTAGAAAAAAATATTCCTCATAAAATTCAAAGCGTAGATGTTAAACATAAACCCGCAGCAGTTTTGATGAAAGGGATTGATTTGCAAAACGATTCTATATATGAAATCGTTTCCAAAACATTCAAAAATTTCAAAAATTCAACAACAGAACTGCGTAAATTGCCGGAAAGCGAACAAAATCTACAGCTTCACAATTTCAGAGAAACATTAAAATCATATTTAATGCTGAAAGACAAAAATATGGCAGAAAAAATAGATGAAATTCTTGGAGAAATTTCCTGGGCTGATGCAGGTACACGCGCAGATATGCTTGATATATTATTAAATCCGAAAAATATAAAAAATATGTCTAAAGAAAATTACGACAAAGCATATTCCAAACTACGCCGCATTATAGAAAATTCTATAGGCAGAGAAAAAATTAAAACTTTATATTCAGCAATACAAGAACATTCAAAAAATATACCTTTTGATGACATAGAAAAAGAAATCACAAAATTATATGACGAAGCGCCGCAATTAAAAGCATTAATCTCAAAAAATAAAATTGACAGCGCCTTTAAGACATTAAAAGAAGCTATTAAAGAACCTAGTAAATTAATGTTTGAATATAATATGAATAATATGATAGATAATCTGTTCTCACAGAAAAATGTAACAGAAGCTGTTGCAGCTATTGAAAAGCTGTCAAATACAATAAAGGATATTCCCGGAATGGTAAACAGAAATCCGGCATTGAGCGGAGTTATTGGAATGCTGAAAGCAAAACCCGTTCCGGTAAATAATGATATTCTTGTTGAATTAAAGAAATTAAATATAGATATTAAACCCGTAAATGGGGAAATCACTCTTGGAGAAGCTATAAATTTATACTCCAAGGGAAAAGACAAAATTAAAGCATTAAAAATAAAAGATTACTATAACAATATGCCGGAACAATTCCGTAACCCGAAAAATTCTCTGAAATCTTTCAAAGAACATATTGAAAAATTAACAGATGAACAATTTGCACAGCAAATGGAAAATATCGGCTTCAGCAGCATGAATAAAGAAACAATGCTCAAAATTCTTCCGAAAGTCGAGAAAATTCTTGATAATATTCCAAAAGAGGAAATGCAAAGAATATGGACAACATTAATTAAAGAATTTAACGAGCATCCTGACGAATTTATTAAACTTGTTAAAACAGGCAAAATCGGTAATATATTGATGACTCCGGGATTGAAAAAAGCATTAGCTGCAATCGGTGTATCATGGACTGTATTTACACTCGCAATAACTTATGCTATAGAATCATGGCTTGCTGATATGCAGTTGAAAGCCGGACGTTTAGGAGTTATGAAAGCAATTGAGTCGCTTGAAGATCCCAGATATTATGCAAATATAGAGCCGGCTGAACAAAAAAACAAACCTGAAACATCACCTGCTTTTGAAGCGGATTCTAATCTGCTTGCAAGAATTAATAAATATCCGTTGAAATAGTTATTTAGAAGTCAGGAAGTCCGGATGTCAGGATGTCAAGCTATTATCGGTGCTGCGCACAAAAATAACTTCTGTAATCAGCCTGCCTTCCTGCCTTCTGTTCCTCTGCCCTTCCTGTTTGCAACCCGCCCCAGCCCTCCCCCAAGGGAGGGAGAATGTTCTCGTAAATCCAATCCGCAAGCTAATAACTGTCATTGCGAGCGAGAGAATGGAGCGTCGCAATCTCATAATTTATGTAATAATATTAATGAGATTACTACGTCGAATGCTTCGCATTCTCCTCGTAATGACATGGAAAATTCATGCAAAACTCAGGTGGCACCTGGAGCGTCTACGTTCCTCTTTAGTTTAGACTGGATAAGTTTTATGCAAGACTTAGGTGGCAGATGGAACGGCACGTTCCCTATTCGTTGAATTCCTGTATAGAAATGGATTCAATACCGTCAAGATTTTGATACGTTTTATATAAATCCTGAATTGGATGACGTCCTACAAAATCAAAAATTACAACTATCTTTGTCAAATTTTCATCCTGTTTGCTTAATTTCCTAGAAATTTCTACCAGATATTTACTGTTTTCAATTATATAATCATAAATCTGATTGGATTTTTCATTAGAGCATGAAATACTCATTTTTAAGCGTCTTGTATTTTTGGCGCTGGAAACAAGAATATTTTTCTCAAACATTCTGACAGATACAAGAACAACAATTGAAAATATAGTAGACAATATTGCAAGAGTATACATTCCGGCTCCACAAGCCATACCGATAGCTGCAGACACCCATAAAGTTGCGGCTGTTGTAAGCCCGAAAACAGTTGCGCCATGTCTGAACACAGTACCGGCCCCGATAAAACCAATACCTGTAACAACCTGAGCAGCGACACGCGCTGTATCTCTGGTTCCGAGTTCATCACCTGTTACAGAAACTTCAGGAAATCCGTATATTGAAATTATTGTAAATATACAGGCGCCGAGACAAACAAGAATATTAGTTCTTAAACCGGCATATTTATTTGTCATCTCTCTTTCAAGCCCTATAGCAAAACCCAGAAGCAGAGCTGATAAAACCCTTATCACTATCGTTAAATCAAAAGCTATTCCCGTATTTAATAAATCCATTTACTCTCCTTGTAAAATTTAAAGTTTTATATTATTGATACCGGGCTGAAAACCTGACCTGCTAACCTTATCTGGTTTTGCTTTTCGGATCAAGAATATCTCTTATTGTATCACCTATAAGGTTAAATGCCAACACTGCAATAAAAATTAAAAATCCGGGAGTTAAAAGCCAGGGGCGGTAAATTATATTCGTATATTCCTGAGCTTCTTTGAGCATATTACCCCAGCTTGCATCCGGCTGTTGAATTCCTAATCCCAGAAAGCTTAAACCGGATTCCGACAAAATATAAGAAGGAACAGATAAAGTCATCGCAACAATAACAAAACTTGTTGTCTGCGGCAGGATATGTTTTACAATAATTCTTAAACGTGAGGCCCCGATTGATTTTGCGGCCTGAACATATTCCTGATTTTTAATTGATAACACCATACCTCTTACAACACGAGCAAACCCTGCCCAGCCGATAAGCGCTAAGATAATTACAATAAGCATAAACCGCTGCACGCTTGTCATGCCGGATGGAAGAATTGAGGCTAAAATAATCAAAAGATAAAAACTCGGGATAGACATAACAGCTTCTGCAAACCTCATCATAATCATGTCTGTTTTACCACCAAGATACCCTGCAATTCCGCCGTATAAAAGTCCGATAGGGAAAAGAACAAACAATGCAAGAAAACCGATTGTCATTGAAATTCTTCCGCCAAAAAGTATACGCGAAAATACATCACGCCCGTTAATATCAGTTCCCAGAAGAAATAATCTTCCGTTTTCATCAGTTGTAACAAGATGACGTTTCATAGGAATTAATCCCAAAAATTTATATGGCTGGCCTTTTGCAAAAAATTTCACGTAATGTTTCTGGCTTCTATCCAGCGTATAAACAATTTTCAAATCATTGGGATCAAATTCCCGTTTATAATTATACGTGTAAGGTTTTGATAATTTACCATTTTCATCTATGGTAAAAATCTTTGAAGGTGGCACATAAGCCATTGACCTGTCTGAAAAATCTTTTGTATAAGGTGCTAAAAAGTCTGCAAAAAACAGTGCAAAGTAAATTATACCGAGAACAATAACGGCAATTCTTGCAAATTTATCTTTCCAAAGCTGTTTCAATAAATCTCTAATCATGCCCGGCTCCCTTCTCTTATACGCGGATCAGTAATTATTAAGAGAATATCGGCAATTAAATTGCCTAAAATCAGCATTACTGCACCCATCATCAAAGATGCCATAACAAGGTTAATATCAGACTTTAAAACTGCCTCTAAAATTAGCCGTCCAAGACCCGGGTATTGAAAAACATATTCAGTAAGTGCAGCTCCGCTTAAAAGCCCGGCAAATTCAAACCCGAGAAGCGTTATCAAAGGATTGACTGCATTTCTGAGAGCATGCTTAAATATAACCTTAAATTCACTAAGCCCTTTTGCTCTTGCAAATTTCACGTAATCGCTATCCAGAACATCTAACAAATTGCCTCTCATCTGCCTTTGCAGTCCTGCTAGAGAAAGTGTGAAAAGAACAGTTACGGGAAGCACAAGGTGATGAGTAATATCCCAGACTTTTTGAGGAAATGTCATATCTAAAAAATTGGAACTTGTAAGTCCACCTACAGGAAACCACCCTGTTTTTACCGCAAAAATTAAGAGTAATACAGCAAAGAAAAATGACGGTATTGCCATTCCTATACTTGTAAGAACAGTTAAAATCCTGTCAAAAGGAGTTTTCCAATTAACAGCCGCGAGAATACCGAGCGGTACTCCGACAGTCCACGAAAGAAATATTACAACAACAGTCAAAAGCAGAGTATTTGGGATTCGTTCTTTTAACTTTGTACTTACCTGTTCTCCGTTTGAAGTTACTCCCAGATCTCCTTTTATAAAGGATTTTGCCCATTTGCCGTACTGGACAATTATGGGTTTATCAAGGCCAAGCCGTTCTGTTTCTTTCTGCAAAGTTTCTTTTGAAACAGAAGGATTAAGCCTCAATTCCGCAAGCGGATCAACAGGCGACAAACGTATTATAAAAAAGCTTATCAACGAAACTATTATAAGCAATGGTATTGTTTGAAGTATTCTTTTTAGTATATAGATTAGTATTTGCATTGTTGTCCTTGTTGTAAAGTTAAAAAGTAAACAAGCTAATAAGTAAATAAGTGCATTGCGTTCGCTTAGCTCAAAATATATTTGCACGAAGTGCCGATATGAACTTATTCACAGATTCACTTATTAACTTATTTACTTTCATAAATTTCCTCAATATTATGCGTAACCCCGCCTAAATTTGTCGGGTATATGTTTTTGAATTTGTCTCTTAATGCCACGATTATTATAGGCGAATAAATATATATCAAAGGCTTTTCATCATACACTATAGCCTGATATTCATCGTAATATTTTTTTCTGTCCTCAAATTTTGTAGCAAGCGCTCCCTGAGTATAAAGATAATCAATACGTTTTTCAAAAGGATAACGTCTGCTGTTTAAGTCCTTTTCAAGCCTCTGGTTAAATATATGTAGTGTTCCGTCAGAAAGCCAGACATTTTTCCCGCCGTTCGGCTCCAGAGGCGATCCTGTAAATCCCATTATAACCATATCCCAATCAAGAGTAGCCATAAGTTTATTCACAAGAGAATTAAATTCTATAGGTTTGAAATTTACCTTCATACCTAAATCTTCCAAATCCTGTTTTACCATAACACCGATTGCTTCACGCTCTGTGTTTCCTGCGTTTGTATAAAGATCAAATTCAACATGATTTCCGAATTTGTCTATCAAATGTCCTGCTTTATCCCAGCTAAACCCTGACTTTTTTAATAACTCTTTTGATTTCTCAAGATTTCTGCCATAACCTTTAAGCTCTTTATTCAAAAAGATAGAATTTAATGTTTCCGGAGTAAATAAAGGTTCCGCAAGACCATTTGCGATATTAAATATCATATTTTCCCTGTCAATAGCATAATCTACTGCCTGACGGAAATTTTTATCCTGAAACCAGACCTGTTTTTTAGGATCAACATAATATTTTCCGTTTTCATCTTTACGGTTGTTCATATTCATGGAAATATACATAGTTCCTGTATTAGGCCCTATATTGTAGACCGTAAAGTCTCCGTGTTTTTCCATTTCTTTAAAACGGGCGACATTTGCCCCCTGAAGACTTATCTCATCAAGTTCCCCGCCTTCAAATTTTAATACCTGATTGTTTATATCACCAACAATCAGATAAACGAGTTTATCAAGATAAGGAAGCTTCTGTTCGTCTTTATTTATAACATAATAGTCAGGATTTCTTTCAAAAACAACTCTTTGCGCCGGCACATATTCTTTTAGCCTGAATGCTCCAGAAGTGACAAGGATTTTCGGGTTTATATTTGTGGATAGAAATCCGTCAAAATATGCCTTACCTTTTTTAACGGCAGGTTCAAAAAAATGTTTCGGGGCTATTGGAGTAGCAAGCATTCTCAAAAACGGCGCAAAAGGTTCGGGAGTAACAAATTTAACTGTATAATCATCAAGTTTTTCTACTGTAGGCAGTTTTCCGTCAATAACTATTGAATCTCTTGTAGATGTATTTCCAAACCCGTTAAAAATAATATTCTGCCACGTAAAAACAATATCGTCAGCCGTAATCGGCTTCCCGTCAGACCATTTTATACCATGTCTTAATTTTACAATGTATTCTTTACCGTTTACCGTAAAAGATTTTGCAAGTTTCGGAATTGTATCTCCTGTTACAGGGTCGGTCGTAACAAGCCCGTCATACATAATATCAGACATTTGAGAAGATATGTTATCTTTAGAGTTAAAAGGATTAAAAGTTTTAGGTCCTTCACCAATTGTAGAAGAAACAAAAGTTCCGCCAAATTTACCGACAGGCGCCTGAGATTGAAGATAATCAACACCATTTATTGTCACATTTTTTTCTAAAGGATATTCACCATCGTTAATCTTTGCTTTCTCTCTCAACACAGGTCTTTTATAATCAGATTGAATGTCAGCCCTTATACAAGCCCTTCCAAGCCCTAAAACAATCAATAAAACTAAGATAACATAAATAACCCGTCTCATAGTTTCAGGATAACATAAATATAATTTTTGTTTATAGCCTGAGTGTAGATTTTATTCATAAATTTCACATTTACCATCCTTTATGTAATCCATGTTTTTTTCATAAATAACATGAGCCGTACAGGCATCACCTCTGTTTATTGATTGTTCATCATCTAATACATCTGAAAGCCCGCCTGGTAAAATTCTATCTTTATAAACAGCAAATGTATGCAAGTCAATACCCATCTTATTAGGCGGAGCATCTCCGTTAACATCTACTCTTAATAAAGCACAGGCGGCATAAGCATTACCACAGGTATTTGAGAAAGTTAGAGAAGAAATATACATACCGTCATTTAAAATTGCATTGGAATACCATGAATTAGTGTTGAGATTAATTCTGAAACCGGCAGAACCAATAGAGCCGTATACTATATCCGGAAAACATCCCTTATCATTTTTACCGCAAAATTTTATAACGTTCATATATGGCAATATATAATACAAAAAATCTTCTTCATTGCTGGAGGATGATTCATAAGCCACTAAATTCCATCCGGAAATATCACCGTTATCCTGCTTTGCTCTTATATAAGCATTACTTATAACAGTATAAAATTTATTAAGCTTAGATACATATTCCTGAATTTTATACTTTTGAATTAAAGAAGGCAACGTCATGGCAGCCACAACACCGATAATTCCTAAGGTTATCAAGACTTCAGCTAATGTAAACGCGCAGCGTTTACAAGGTGAATAAGAGAATAGGTGAATAGGTGAATAAGTTCGTTTCGAGGAATTAGTGTCATGCTGAACTTGTTTCAGCATCTTATAATTACTTACTTCCTCTCCTGTGGGAGAGGGTTGGGGTGAGGGCTGATTATTATATATAATTTGATTGTAGTTACTTATTCCTTCTCCCCTGTGCGGCAGCGTAGCCGCTGCACCCGACACCTGTGTTTTGCATAAATTTTCCCTGTCATTACGAGGAGAAGGCGAAGCATTCGACGTAGTAATCTCATTTATATTACATAAATTAGGAGATTGCGACGCTCCATTCTGTCGCTCGCAATGACAGTTATTTGATTGCAGATTGGTTTTACAGGAACATGCTCCCTCCCTCGGGTGAGGGCTGGGGAGAGGGGCATTATCAGAAGAACAGAAGTTCGGAGGGCAGGAAGGCTGGCTGGTTACAGAAGTTATTTTAGTGCGCAGCACCGATAATAGCTTGACCTCTTGACATCCGATCCTCCGGCAGCCGAATAGCTTACACTCATACCTTCTCCTACCTTCTAAAATGCCTGCCTTCTTGACATCCTGGCCTCTGTCAGCTAAAAATGCCCCCCCCCCGACACTCTTGGACAATTAAATTTTTTCATAATTCGCTCCTTATTATTAATCTTCTTAAACTGATATATAAAGTATACATTATTTTTGTTAAAATTTCAAGATGTATCAAAGGGGCGTACTCTCCCTATCTCTTTGTGAGAGGGAGCAGCTCTTGACGAGCCTGCGAGTCATTAGAGATGCGGGTGAGGGTCTTATTAGAGGTCAGGAAGGCAAGCTATTATCAGTAATAAGGCTTTGGATAATTATATCAAGCATATTTATAAATGTAATTAGCCTGACCTCTTGCCTTCTGTTCATCTGTTCTTCTGATTGTACCCCACCCTAACCCTCCCCATCCGGGGAGGGGAACGTAGCCGTTCCTTCCGACATTTGAGTTTTGCATGAACTTGTTCTGTTATTGTAAGAAAATGTGACGTGTGGAACGGCACGCTTCTTCGACAATTACGTCAATATTTCAAGCAAAACAGATGCGAGGGATAAAAAGTTAAGTAAATTTGTCCCGAATTACGAAAATACCCGAGTGCGTTGACCAAACAAAGCGATATTACGAATGAAATTTACAATATTTGAACATTCATTAAAGCGACTTATGCATAGTCGTAAGTTATAATGGGTGGAGCGGCTACGCTCCCAAAAATTAATTTTTCCTTAAGAAAATTAATTTTTTTGCAAATCCGTTATATAAATATAATGTAGACTTGAATTAGGAGAAAAGGAGAAAATATTATGTTAAAACCATTAGCAGACAGAATTGTTATTAAAGTAATTGAAGACACAGAACAAACTTCAGGCGGAATCTTTATTCCTGACAGCGCTAAAGAAAAACCACAAAAAGGTGAAGTTGTCGCAGTAGGTGCCGGCAAAATGAACGAAAAGGGTGAAAGAGAACCTATGGATGTAAAAGTCGGCGACACAATTCTTTATGCAAAATATGCAGGAACAGATATTAAAATGGACGGAGTTGAATATAAAATTCTGTCAGTTAAAGATGCATTGGCAATTATTGAATAAAAGTTAATAAGTAAATGGGTTAATAAGTAAATAAGTCTGTATCGGCACTCTGTGCAAGTATATTTTTGAGCAAAGCGAGAGATAAGAACTTATTCACAAATTCACTTATTAGCTTATTCACCAAAATATTTAAAGGAGAAATAAAATGGCAAAACGTATAGTATTTAATGAAGAAGCAAGAAAATCGCTTCTCAAAGGTATAGATGCAGTAGCAGATGCAGTTAAAGTAACATTAGGACCAAAAGGAAGAAACGTCATATTAGAAAAAAAATACGGCGCACCGCAAATTGTTAACGATGGTGTTACAATTGCAAAAGAAATTGAACTTAAAGACGGACTTGAAAATGCAGGCGCTCAATTGTTAAAAGAAGTTTCTTCAAAAACAAATGATGTAGCAGGCGACGGCACAACAACAGCATCAGTTCTTGCTCAGGCAATTGTTAGAGAAGGCTTGAAAAACTTAACAGCAGGCGCAAATCCTATGTCTATGAAACGCGGTATTGATAAAGCTGTTGAAATTTCTGTTAAAGAAATCAAAGATATGTCAAGACCTGTTAATACAAAAGAAGAAATTGCACAGGTTGCAGCAATTTCAGCAGGCAACAACAAAGAAATCGGCGAACTTATTGCAGAAGCTATGGAAAAAGTAGGCCACGACGGAGTTATTACTGTTGAAGAAAGTAAATCTTTCGGAACAAACTTAAAAGTTGTAGAAGGTATGCAGTTTGACAAAGGTTATTTATCACCTTACTTTGTAACAGACGCTGAAAGAATGGAAGCTGTTTTAGAAGATGCTTATGTATTCTGCTGCAACAAGAAAATCAACCTTATCTCAGATATGGTTCCGCTACTTGAACAGGTTGCACGTGATGGCAAATCTTTATTGTTAATCGCTGAAGATGTTGAAGGCGAAGCTTTAGCAACACTTGTTGTTAACACAATGAGAAAAGTTTTGAGAGCAGTTGCAGTAAAAGCCCCCGGCTTTGGCGACAGAAGAAAAGCAATGCTTGAAGATATCGCAATCCTGACAGGCGGAGAAATGTTTACGGAAGAACTCGGAATTAAGCTTGAAAATGTTACAACCCAAATGTTAGGTAAAGCAAAACGTGTTACCGTAACAAAAGACGAAACAACAATTGTAGTCGGTGATGAAACAAAACAAGCAGTTCAAGACAGAGTTCGTTTAATCAGAAAACAGATTGAAGCTTCTGACAGTGAATACGATAAAGAAAAACTGCAAGAACGTGTTGCAAAACTTTCAGGCGGTGTTGCAGTAATCGAAGTCGGTGCAGCATCAGAAGTTGAATTAAAAGAAAGAAAATTGAGAATTGAAGATGCCCTGAACGCAACAAGAGCTGCTAATGAAGAAGGTATTGTACCAGGCGGCGGTGTTGCATTAGTAAGAGTTCAACAAAAACTTGCAAAACTTGTTGATACAACAAACTTCTCATCTGACGATGAAAAAATAGGTTTCAAAATTTTAACATCCGCATTAGATGTACCTTTGAGAGCAATTGCACACAACGCAGGCGCTAAAGCTGATGTTGTAGTAGATACAGTAACAACACATGAATCAGCTTACGGTTACGATGCTTTGAATGATGAATATGTAGATATGTTCAAATCAGGTATTGTAGACCCTGCTAAAGTTACACGTTCAGCTCTTGAAAATGCCGCATCAGTAGGTTCAATGTTATTGACAACCGAAGCTGCTGTTGTAGATATTCCGGAAGAAAAACCTGAAATGCCTCAAATGCCTGGCGGCATGGGCGGTATGATGTAAATTATATCATTTTTTACAAACAAAAACCGGAACGAATATTTTCGTTCCGGTTTTTTATATCTACAAATCTCCTGTTTTTGCATTGTAAACTTCAGTGCAAGTCTCCAGTAATAAATTTTTGCCATATATGCATCATACGGTCTTTTGCGTCAATTTTTGGACCGCCTGCATCTATTATTAATTGTCGCAATTTATACATTTCCATATATCCTTTTAGCTGAGCTGCATCTAAAACTTTACCATCTTTTTTTATAACGATTGATGACACCCCGCCGATTGTAACATATTCCGGCTTTAAATCAGGTGGAATGCTTTCATTTTCTTCAAGCTTAAGCATAGTCTTTACATCGCTTTCAAATTTACTCTGGGTAACATATTTATTTTTACCGGCAGTAGAAACAGTTACGAGAGTTTATCCAAGTGTAGTTTTTCCGGTTGTTTCATCTTCAACAACAAGTTTTCTAACCTTGTCTACATTTTCATCTTCATAAACTCCTATTTGAGCCTTATTACCATTAACTTCTCTTTCTAAAATTCTTGTTTCAGGGGGGAAATCTCCGGAAATGTATTTATTTTTTCCAAATGTTTTTGTTGCAGCAAGTGTATCACCTAATGTTCCGTCATCATTTACGGCATATCTTACTTTTTTACCATCCTCTTTTACAACAGCAATCTGCTGTTTTTCACCGTCAACCGAACGATTAATTATTTTACCTGCGACAACTTTTGTTTTCAAAGGCTCATTTTGTACATTTTCCTGATTGTCATTGTTTACTGTCTGGTTATTATCTTCATGCCCGGATTGTTCAATTTCCTCTTTTTTTGAAGTCAAAAGTTCTTTAATTTTACTCCATACACTGTCATCAATTTCTACAGTACCTTTATCAACAACAAAATTTGATTGATACGTACTCTTATCACCAAGTTTATTGACATCAGTTGTGTATTTTCCTCCGGAACGAAAAATACTTGCATCTGTAGAATTTTTTTGGGCATTGTTAACTTCGGTCATAACTTGTTGCCAGGTTGCCAAATCAGCATTCTTGATATTTTCTGCACCAATTTTATCACGTATTGCCTGTGTTAAACCCTGTCCTGAATTGATATTAATACTGACCATATTGCTTCTCCTGTTTTTATACTCTCTATTTATATAAAAAAAACCGGCAATATAAAAATGCTGAATTGGCCATACAGCGCCACATATCATATCATATCATATCAATGAGTATAATTGAATTTAAGGCAATTTTCAAATATTGACAAAACTTTATAATTGAATTTTGTTTTATGACGTGATTAATCACAATATTAAGAATTATTTCAATCAAATAACACACTTGATAAATAACGTTCACCTGTATCAGGTAAAATTACAACAATTAATTTTCCTTCATTATCCGGCATTTTAGCAAACTCAAGCGCTGCATACATCGCAGCTCCCGATGAAATCCCGCACAAAATACCTTCATCTGATGCAAGTTTTCTGGCTGTATCAACCGCATCAATATCACCTACAGGATAAATAATATCAACAACACTTCTGTCAAAATTTCTCGGAACAAAATTTGCTCCAATCCCCTGAATTGCATGCGTATTTGCAGGCTTTCCTATAAGTACCTGAGAACGAAACGGTTCAATAGCAACAATTTGGATATTTGGATTTTTTTTCTTTAAATTTCTGCCGATACCTGAAATTGTTCCGCCTGTTCCAACGCCTGCTATAACAATATCCACTTTGCCATCAGTATCATGCCAGATTTCTTCTGCGGTAGTTTTTTCATGAATCTCAGGATTAGCAGGATTGTTAAACTGCATAGGGATAAAAGAATCAGGAATCTGATCTCTTAACTCCATTGCCTTATCAATTGAGCCCTTCATTCCTTTCTCTGCTTCTGTCAAAACAATTTCAGCACCATAAGCCTGCAAAAGTTTACGTCGTTCAAGACTCATATTTTCAGGCATAGTCAAAATCATTTTATACCCTTTTACAGCACATACCATAGCAAGTCCGATACCTGTATTACCGCTTGTCGGTTCTATGACAACCGCACCAGGTGTTAAAAGGCCTTCTCTTTCTGCATCTTCTATCATACTTAATGCTGGACGGTCTTTTATTGAACCTGCCGGATTAAAACTCTCAAGCTTTGCAGCCACTGTTGCATGGCCATTTTCATTCATCTTATTAATTTTTACAAGCGGCGTATTGCCTATCAGCTCTAATACATTTTCTGCTATTTTCATTTTCTGAACTCCTGATATAAATAATATAAAAGGGTTGATTAAAAATCAACCCTTAGTTTATATATGGAGATTATGCAAATAAGCTATTCGGCATCAGCTTCCGGAGCTGGAGGAACAGGACAAGGACCGGCAGGTTTCGGGCCTTCAGGGCCAAATCCCGGACGTGGACCAAATTCCGGATGTCCGCCTTTTTTATGTCTTTTTTCAAAATTTTTGCGTCCTTCTTCTTTCATTTTTTTCAATTCTTTTAGTTGTTTTTTAGTTAATATTGCTTCAAAATCTTTCATATTCTGCATACGGAGTTCATGAGCCGCACGTTTTAATGCTTTAAGTTCTTTATGAAGTTCTGCTAACTTTTCCTGCTGCATTTCAACAGCCATTCTTGAACGTTTTACAGCTTCGATTTCCTGATGTTTTTCTTTTATTTTTTCCATAATAGGTTTCATCTGTTCAAAACTTTTCTGGCGTAATTCTTTTGCCTGAGCTTTCTGTTCATCAGTTAATTTTAATCTTTTTTCAAAAGCTTCCTGACGTTTTTTAAATTCCGGATTTTTCGGCGGCTTTTTGCATTCCGGAGCTGCCGGAGCTGCGACTGCAGGAGTTGTTGCAGTATCAGTTGTCTGAACAGTTTCACCTGCAAAACACATTGCAGAACTTGCAAATACCAGTACACTAGCCATGATTAAACTTTTTTTCAACATAAATTCTAATCCTTTCTTTTTTTTACAATAAATCTTTCAACATTTCTGCCAATTCTTTTTTTGCGTTGTACAACCTTGATTTTATTGTCCCTGTAGGACATTTTAGTTTAAATGCGGCGTCTTCGTATGAATAACCGTATATTTCACATAACATTATGACTTCTTTAAATTTAGGCTTCAAAGAATTTATTGCCTGCGTAATCCTTTTCTGCCTGTCATTTACTATAAGCTTTAATTCAGGAGTATTTTTTTTATCTTTTATTGTATTTATTATTTCCTCATCGTTTGTCAAACAATCCTGATTTCGTTTCTGTTTAGACTTCAGATAATCCTTTGACACATTTTTGGCTATAGTATTTATCCAACTTTTAAAAGCACCCTGTTCAGTGTATTTCCCGGCATTTTTCCATACCTTTATATACACTTCCTGTTCAAGATCTTCATTTGTTTCTTTTGTAATAAGTCTTATTATACTTCTTACGCTATTTTGATTGCTTTTAATAAGCTCTTTGAAATTCATTATTTACTATTCCACCATCAATAACCCGTATGAATCAACCGGAAATCCGTAATCTTCCGCGCTCAATGTTGTTCCGTATTTAATAATATCAGAAACATCCGGATTTAAATTTACTACACCCAAAGCAGTACTGCTGAACAGAATTACAAATACCGCACATGCCATTTTTAATTTTGTAATTTTTTTATGCTGGTTTTTGTAATAAGGTCTTACTTCTTTTAGCAAATCTGAAACTTTATCCATCACTTCCTGTTCTTTTTTGCAATCCTCACAGGTTTCAAGATGCTGCTTCAAGGTTTCATCACTGCCGAAAGTAAATAATGCTTCGTATTTTGTACATTTATCTGTCATTCTTTATCCTTTTCGACTTTTTTAACCTCTATACTTATATAACGATATAAAAATAAAAAAGTTCATTTGCTAAAAAAATTTCTTCGTAATATTATAACATATGTTAACAAAACTGGCAAAAAAATTTATTTAAGCGTTTTATACGGCTTGGGAAAAGCAATGGCAATAGCAGATTTAATAAAAAGAACCTGTAAATCACTGGGCGAAAATAATAAACCGACTTATGTCGTAATGGCAATTGCAGCAGTCAAAGGGATTTGCCGTCCGGCATTTACAATGATGGACAAAACCGAAAATCCGGAAACTAAAAAATATACAGCCCTGAGGGAAGGCTTAACAGAGGCTATTGCGATACCTGCATACTGGGGATGCGGAGAGCTTGCCGGTAAACTTGCAAAAAAAGCCTTTAACAACGATAAAGCTCTGGCAAACAGGGCAGAAAAAAATCTTATGTTCATTGGAGTCTGTACTGCAGCGCTATTTGTAATCCCTGCGCTCTGTTCAATTGCTATAAAGCCTATTATGCACAAAATTGGATTAAAAGCGCCGGACGGACATAAAGATAAAAATATTCCGCCTGCACCTGCTCAAGCCAACACAACTGCAATATTAAAACAATCAGTATCTTTCAATAATAGTATTTATCCCAAAATGAGTACATTTACAAGCAGACCGCAAACCGGTCTAAGGGTGGGCGGTTTATGATAGGATCAGTAAAAAGTTTTATAACAAGCTCACAGCTTGCAAATATTGCACAGAATACAACACAATCAGTTGCGGCTGAAACAACTCTAAAATCAATCGGACGCCCGGGTTTTATTCTTATTGATAAAGATATTGATTCTGACACTAAACAATATGCAGCGGCAAAAGAATTTCTTTATCAGGCAACATGCCTTGCTGTTTATATGGCTCTTATTGTTCCGGTTTTCAAAAAAGGCGGTTTTAAAATTGCAAAAGAAAAAATATTTAAAAATACTGAAGGGTTCGAACATTTTAAAAATGTAAAAGAATACATGTATTACAGAAAACTTGCAGATAACCCGTCTGTAAACAACAGAATGAGAACTCTTGAAAAAGAACGGTTGACAGATAAGACAAAAATCAGAGACAAATATAATGAAACTTTACAAAAAGAGTTAGAAAAAAAAGACCCTGATAAATTTGCATACGTTAAAGGCGCCGTTGAATTGAGCAATATAATAGGTTCGGTTTTAGGTCTGGCAATTCTGGCACCGCAGGTTAGCCATGCATTTATCCATCCTGCACTTAGATTATTAGGGCTTGAGCACAAGAAAGATAAAAAAACACAGCTTGCTAAAATAGATACCAAAGCTTAATATAAAAAAGTTATGAAGATAAGCCTTTATAAATAAGCTTGACATCTTACCTTCCAGGACTTCTTGGCCTCCAATAAAACCCTCTCCCGCATCTCTAGGGACTCGCAGGCTCGTCAAGAGCTGCTCCCTCTCACAAAGAGAGAGGGGAAAGCGTGCCGCTCTATACGTCACATTTTCTTACAATGACAGAACAAACTCATGCAAAACTCAAATGGCGGATGGAACGACTACGTTCCCCTCCCCAAACGGGGAGGGCTGGGGAGAGGGTAACAATCAGAAGAACAGAGGTTCTGAGGGCAGGAAGGCAGGCTGAATAAAGAAGTTATTTTTGTGCACAGCACAAATTATAGTTTTCTTTTCAATAGCACCCACCCCTTTACTTCCCCTGTCTTGCTCATTCGCGAATAACGGGACTGCAACGCCGTCGCCTGCGCGCCGCCGTTTCGCCCTTCGCTCATTCGCGCTCCCCTCAAGGGAGGGGAAAACATAGCCGCTGCACCCGATACCTGGGTTTTGCATGAACTTGTTATATCACTACAAGAAGGTAGACTTCGACAATTAGAAAATAAGCCTTTTACTGTAAATGGCCTATCTTCCTAACTTCCTATCTTCTAAATCCGCTTGACATCCTGCCATCTAATAAAAAAAGATAGAGCCTGAGCTCTATCTTTCAAAATTATTCTTCCATTAAAGCATTGATATCGGCTACCATTGCATCCGGATCAAATCCATGAACTTTAGCACCTGCCTCTAAATTTTCAAAATGAGCTGCCGCACATCCGATACAACCCAAACCATATTTTTGAAATACTGCAATACTTTCAGGACACTGCTGGACAATATCCATAATATTCATATCTTTTGTAATTTTTCCTGCCATAATATTTCCTCCTTATATTGACTTTACACATAATATCATTAAATATATTATACAATAAAAAAGAAGGACGTGTAATGGAATTTATTAAAAAATTATTTAAAGATGATGACAAAGTTATAGGCTTATGCAGTTTCAACAAAAAAACTCAAAAAGTTTATACTTTCACACCGCAAATTAAAAATACAAATCTTTTTTACAGTACAAACACTAAAAATAACTTTCTCTTATCCTAAGCAGTATAATTTGGTACCACGAGTAGGATCGCCCAAAGCATTTTCTGCAACAACACCATACGGTCTATTAGGATTTGCTGTCCCAAAATTAAATGCTTCTTTTGCAAAATGGTTAACATGGCGTTCAACACCGCTGACTGCTTTTGTTCCCTGTAATGAATTAATCCCTAAAAGTTTTTGTATGTGCATAATTTTTTACCCCATAATTTCCCTTATATATATAAAATAAATTACGGGACAAAAATTGCCTAAAAATCAGAATTTATTAAGAAATATTAAGCTAATAAATCAAGATGCTTTGCCTGAGTTTCACTACCAATCACTCTGGGATGGTTTAAATTATAATTTTCATTGGTTTGCTGCGCAAATAACCCGCTGTCAAAGCGATTAAAAGATGCTCTGTTTTGACGTTCATTTTCAAAAAGATTAACAGCATTAACCCTGAAAATATTATTCGGCTGTATAGCTTCAATTCCGTTCATAATTAATCCTTAGTTATTATAAAACATACAAAAAACAGTTTTTTCAAAATTAAAAAAAAATCTTTACAAACTTAACAATTAATTATCAGCATTAAATTACATTTGTGAATCACCAAGGATAGTCATCTCTAATGTCCCAGCCGTCATATTGAATTAATGATGAACACCAGTATGGACTTTCACCGCCGCACATACGTTTAAGATCGTCTCTGGTATAATCATACTGTTTCGGATTTGGAACTACTCCCTCTTGCCAGAATACAAATACATGCTGAGTATCTAAAGCATCTCTAAAGCTTGATTTATTATCAATATCTTCGCAATATCTATATTGAGGACAAAAAATCATATACATGCTGACTGTAGGAACTGAAGCCGTTGGATCAAGGTAATCCCTTTGCATATAAGCTCCTGCTCCATTTGGAAAAGTTACAAACAATCCTTTTGCCATTTTCGTTACATTTACAACTTTTATGTAAGGTCTCCAGTAGTGATTGAAAAATTTTTCCATATCTTCACCATTAAATGCCCTGACATCATTTGTACCCATATCTTCAAAACTGCCAAGAATTTTATCTTTTTCTCTAAGCTGAGCTGCTTGCTGCATTGTACTGCTAAAATGTTTTAAACGAGTTACAACAAGCTTTTTTTGATAATTTTGAACAAGCACAGGCATAGTCATGGCAGCAACTACACCGATAACTCCGAGAGTTATCAAAACCTCAGCAAGTGTAAATCCTTCAAAATATTTCGTCATAAATATCACCTTTCATACAAAAATTCAGTATCTGACATTAGTAAAAGCTTTTTATAAAATACAGCTAACCGGTGAAATTATGAGTACAAAAAAAGAATTATTGGGAATGAGGATTAAAGAAATCCGGGAAAACAGAAAATTTACACAGGACAAGCTTGCTGAAATGGTTGGAATTGATCCAAAACATCTCAGCAGAATAGAAAACGGAAGAAATTATCCTTCATTTGAAACCTTAGAAAAAATTCTTGACAGCCTTAATGTTTCTTATGAAGACATATTCAATTACACACATTTTGCGACGAAAACCGAAATGATAAGCAAAATTAACGCAAAATTATCTAATTTAAATAATGAAAAATTGACATTTATATTCAAAATGGTAAACGAAATTTAATAATTATTGATCACTCTCGTGGTGTTCGTTATCTTTCATAAGTTTTGCAAAATCAGATGGCTTAATACTCTGAACAAACTTTTTAAATTCCTGTGCTTCTTCCTCATCTTTAGCCGAATCTGTTGATACAGAGCCGTTTGAAATTACATTTGCAGTAACAAAAATCGGAGCATCAACTCTTATTGCAACAGCTATTGCATCAGACGGCCTTGAATCAATCTCCAGCACTTTTCCTTCCTCGTTTTTCAGATATAAAGTAGCGTAATAAGTATCTTTTTCAACATCATTAATTTCTATTTTGTCAAGCTGATAGCCTGTCTTTTCAATAATATTAATAATTAAATCATGAGTCATTGGACGTGCAACATTAAGATTTTCAATCTTTCTTATAATCGCACTTGCCTCTGCCGAACCTATCCAGATAGGCAGAGCCTTTCGGTTTTCTTTGTCATGCAAAACAACAATAGGTGAACCTGTTCTTGTATCAAGGGCAATGCCCATAACTTTCATTTCAATCATTATAAATAAGCCTTTCTATATAATTTTATCAATATTTTAACTTAATTAAAAAATACGGTCAAGAAAAATATTTACGAAAAAAATATTTATGCTATTATAAATATATGCACATGTCGTGAAAAATATTTTCACGAATAATTAAATAAAAATGGAGTAGTGGCCGAGTGGCTGAAGGCGGCACCCTGCTAAGGTGTTATGTGGGTATAACCTGCATCCAGGGTTCAAATCCCTGCTGCTCCGTATTAAAATCCGATAACTAAACGGTTATCGGATTTTAATTTTGTATAAACGTTGAATTTTAATTCTCTTCATTGAATTCAGCGGAAGCGATGGCAAAGGTGCTTTCTTTGGAACAAGCAAAGCTTGTGAAAAGAAAGTCCGCAGACCAGTAAAATACGAGCGGCAAGACAAATCTCTGATGCTAAAAAAATACCATCTGGCAAGTAATTATTAATGTTAAAAACATTCGTAATAATTCGCAATAATAAAGATAAAAAAGTTATTTTTATGCTATATTGAACTTAATACAACAAAATGAACATTATGTTGCATATTTATAAAAAACTGAAAATTTTTACTAAAATATTAAGGGAGAATAATGAAGGTTGTTATTTTAGCCGGCGGATTAGGAACACGCTTAAGTGAAGAAACAAAATTAATGCCAAAACCTATGGTTGAAATCGGCGGAAAGCCTATTTTATGGCATATTATGAAAATATATTCACACTTTGGTTTTAATGAATTTGTTATACTTAGTGGCTACAAATCCCACGTAATCAAGGATTATTTCGTGCATTATTACCAGCAATATTCAGATATTACCGTAGATATGCTCAACAATTCTGTAGAAATCCATCGTATAAAAACTGAACCTTGGAAAGTTACAATACTTTATACGGGCCAAGATACAATGACCGGCGGACGTATAAAAAAAGCGCAGGAATACATTGGCAGAGAACCTTTCCTATTAACATATGGCGATGGGGTTTCTGATATAAATATAAAAGATTTAATTGAATTTCATAAAAAATCAGGGAAACTTATAACTTTAACAGCAGTACAGCCAACCGGACGTTTTGGTGCTCTTGTTATTCAAGATAATAGTTTGATTACTTCATTTATGGAAAAACCCAAAGGTGATACATCCTGGATAAATGGAGGGTTCTTTGTTTGTGAGCCTGGTGTATTCGATTATATACCGGAAGGAGATGATGTTATTTTTGAACGAACACCATTAGAAAACCTAGCAAAAGCTCATGAGCTTAATGCATACAAACATGACGGTTTCTGGCGGCCAATGGATACGCTTAAAGACAAAAATGATTTAACAAAAATGTGGGAATCAGGTGATTGCCCCTGGGCTGTATGGCAGCCTAGTGAGGTATCACATGTTTAATAGTATTTATCATGGTAAAAAAATTTTTATTACAGGCCACACCGGATTTAAGGGGAGCTGGCTTTCGATTTGGCTGCAAATACTGGGAGCACAAGTCTGCGGATATTCTCTTGAACCTGACACAGAACCTTCGATGTTTAAGGCTTTAAGAATCGGAGATAAAATATCTAAATCAATAACCGGCAACATACTTGATGAAAAACTACTGGAAAAATCAATGTTGGAATTTGAACCTGATATTGTATTTCATCTTGCAGCCCAGCCATTAGTAAGGCTTTCATATTTAGAACCTGTATTAACATATAAAACAAATGTTATCGGAACATTAAATGTTTTAGAGGCAGCAAGAAAATGCCCTTCTGTAAAAGCTTTTGTTAATGTTACCACAGACAAATGCTATGAAAATAAAGAGATAAATCGCGGCTATCGTGAAGACGAACCAATGGGCGGTTATGATATGTATTCTTCTTCAAAAGGATGTGTTGAAATTATGTCTTCATCATATAGACGTTCTTTTTTACAAGACGGATATGCACTGGCAACAGCGCGTGCAGGAAACGTTATCGGCGGTGGAGACTGGGCACAGGACAGATTAATACCTGATTGTATAAGAGCTATAAATAAAGGCGAAAAAATTGAGATAAGAAATCCTGCAGCAGTACGTCCATGGCAGCATGTTCTTGAACCATTGTCAGGATATCTGCTATTAGGTCAAAAATTGCTTGAATACGGAAGACATTTTGCAGACGGGTTTAACTTTGGTCCGCAAGAAAACAGCGTTTTAAAAGTTTTGGAAGTAGCAGAAAAAATTATCGAATTATACGGCACAGGTGAAATTCTTATTCACAAATGTGATGATATGCATGAGGCAAATCTATTAATGCTAAATATAGAAAAAGCAGAAAAAGTGCTTGGATGGATACCATCTTACAGTGCAAATGAAGCTATTGAAAAAACTGTAGAATGGTACAAACATTTTTACAAACAAGATACAAATATGTACGAATTTACAATAAATCAAATTAGAGAATACGAGGGAAGCATAAAATGGAGCAAGAATTACGCGATAAGGTAAAATCAGCAGCAAAAGAATATTATCAATCGGTTTACGGAGAAAAACGGAAATTCGATTATATCCCGCCAAGCGGAAAACTTTTGGGCGAAGAAGAATTGATGAACATGATTGATGCTTCTTTGGATATGTGGCTTACAGCGGGCAGATTTAACAGGGAATTTGAGAGCAAATTTGCTGAATATTTAGGCGTAAAATTTGCACTTTCAACAAATTCCGGCTCAAGCGCAAATTTACTTGCATTTTCAGCACTAACTTCCCACAAATTAGGAGAGCGAGCACTTAAAAAAGGAGATGAAGTTATCTCAGTTGCAGCAGGATTTCCTACAACAATAAACCCTATTATTCAACATGGAATGGTTCCGGTTTTCATTGACTGCGAAATTGGCACTTATAATATCAACGCTGATAAAATTGAAGAGGCAATAAGTCCCAAAACAAAAGCAATTTTTCTTGCCCACACACTTGGCAACAGTTATGACTTAGACAAAATAATGAAAATTGCAGAAAAATATAATCTTTGGGTTATTGAGGACAGCTGTGATGCTTTAGGAGGCGAATATAAAGGGCGTAAACTTGGAACAATCGGTCATATCGGAACATTTAGTTTTTATCCTGCCCATCACCTCACAATGGGTGAAGGCGGGGCAGTTATAACCAATGACCCTCAATTATACAAAATTATTATGTCATTCCGCGATTGGGGCAGAGATTGCTGCTGTCCGCCCGGACAAGATGGAGTTTGCGGGAAACGTTTCAGCCGCCAGTTAGGGAACTTGCCATACGGATATGATCACAAATATACTTATTCCCACATTGGTTTTAACTTAAAAATTACCGACTGGCAGGCAGCGTTAGGCTGTTCACAAATTGATAAACTCGACAGCTTTTTAGCAATCCGCCGGCATAATGCTGCAATTTTAACAGAAAAACTTGCAGATCTGAAAGATTATTTAATTCTGCCGGAAGTCAGAGAAGGTGTAAAACCTTCCTGGTTCGGGTATTTAATTTCGGTAAAAGAAGATGCTCCATTTACCAAACAGCAAATGGTTGAATATCTTGAAGAACATAAAATCGGTACCCGACAGCTATTTGCAGGTAATATTTTAAGACAGCCGATGATTGTTGATAATGACGTTAATTTTAGAATAGGAAATTCTCCGCTTATTAATTCAAAAGACTTAACAGAAGAACACTATAAACTTCTGCCTGCAACAGAATTTATAATGAATAATACATTCTGGGTTGGTACATTCCCTGCGCTTGGAGAACATGAAATAAACCGTATCTGTGAAACAATACACAATGCAATAGATGAATTGAGAGGCAAATAATGTTATTAGATTTATTTAAAAATAAAAAATGTTTTAAACTTGTCTGCGGGGCAGGCAATGAAGATGCTGTTGAAGTTGAAAAATTGGTTACTTTATATTCAAAAGCAGGATGTAATTTTTTTGATTTATGCGCAAAACCTGAAATAGTTGATGCCGCAAAACGCGGCTTGAAAAGAGCCGGAATTACAGAAGACAGATACCTCTGCTGCTCTGTCGGCATAAAGGGAGATCCCCATGTCAGCAAAGCTAAAATTAATGAAGATTTATGCATAGGATGTTCAAAATGTACAAAAGAATGTCTTCAAAATGCTTTAGTTCCACTGACAAATAAAAATGTTTATCAGGTTAATACTGTTAAATGTATAGGTTGCGGGCATTGCGCCAGTGTTTGTCCAAAACAAGCGATTGAAATGACAAGTGAATTTAAAAATTTAAAAGAAGTTCTACCCCCGCTTATTGAAAAAGGTATTGATTGTATTGAATTTCATGCACTTGGTGAAGATGAAAATGAAGTAGATGAAAAATGGGCAGATATTAATGAATTGTATAACGGACCGTTAAGCATCTGTATTGACCGTTCGAAACTTGGGAATGAACGTGTTTTAAGCAGAATTAACAGAATGCTTGAGAAAAGACAGCCTTATACAACAATTATTCAGGCAGATGGATGTCCGATGAGCGGAGGTAAAGATGATTTTAAAACAACTTTACAAACCGTTGCTATGGCTGAAATTTTTCAAAATGCGAATTTGCCTGTCTATCTTTTATTATCAGGCGGTACCAATTCAAAATCTACTGAATTAGCAAAATTATGCGGTATTAACGCAGGCGGTGTTGCAATAGGTTCTTTTGCAAGAAAAATAGTCAGAGAATATATTGACAGAAACGATTTTTTGGAAAATGAAGAAGCTTTCAATAAAGCATTGAAAATTGCGAAACAATTGGTTGATGTTTCTATGGAGAATATGAAATAATGATTAAATTAAAAACCTCAAATTGGGAAATTGAAAATATAGAGGCAATTTTATTTGATAAAGACGGCACCTTTATAGATTCACATATTTACTGGGGAGAGATAATCAAACGCAGAGTAAACGCCGTAATGAATTATTATAACATTGATAAAAAACTATTTGAAGAATTATGTCTTTCTTTAGGCTTGGACTGCAATAAAAACTGCTTAATTCCTGAAGGACCTATTGCCCTTTTAGCACGAGAAGCAGTAATTAACTCGCTGCTTGCAAAACTAAAAGAATATAATATCCAAGCAGAATTAAATACTATTGAACAAATATTTAAAGATGTTCATAAAGCATTCCTGCCGGAAATTTATAATTATATAAAATTAATTGACGACGCAAAAGATATGTTTCAAAGATTACAAAAGCACAACGTGAAACTTGCTGTTGTAACCTCTGATATGAGAGCTAATACAGAAGCGATTTTAGAACATCTTAAACTTAGAGAATACTTTGATATCGTAATCGGCAAAGATGATTGCACAAAAGCTAAAAAAACAGGAGAACCTGCATTAATCGCACTTGAAAAACTGCAAGCTAATCCGGAATTTACAATATCTGTAGGTGATGCATCTATGGATTACGAAATGGCAAAAAATGCAAAATTAAAAGGTTCTATTCTTGTAGCAACAGGACAAACCCCGTTTGAAGACTTAAAAAAACTTACTGATACTGTTGTTAGCAGCTTAAAGGAGGTAAAAATTGAAAACTAAACTTTTAGATTGTACAATACGCGACGGAGGACATTTAAACGGTTGGAATTTTACCCCTGAATGTGTTAGAGCTTCTTATTATGCAGCAGTCAAAGCAGGAGCAGATTATTTTGAAATAGGTTACAGATTTAAAAATCCAAAACCTGAATGGGGTCTATTTGCAAAATGTGATGACAATATGCTGCTCAATTTAATAACGCCAAATCCAAAATGTAAAATATCACTTATGATTGATGCAGGCAAGTCTGATGCAGATGAATTTAGGGAATGTAATTCAAAACTTACACCAATTTCTTTAGTGCGCGTTGCAACTTATCCGCAAAAACTTGAAGAAGCATTCGATTTGTGCGAAAAATTACACAAAAAAGGATACAATTTATTTTTGAATTTAATGGCAATATCTGAATTTAAAGAAGAGGATTTTGACAAAATAAAACACTGGCCTAATAAAAGTATACTTGATGCTATCTGTTTTGCTGACAGTTTTGGCTCCTTTATTCCTGATGATATTGAAAAATATTATAACAAATTAAAATCTCTTGGATTTAAAAATATAAGTTTTCATTCGCATAATAACCTGCAGCTTGCTTTCGCAAATACATTAAAGGCAATCGATTTAAATTTCTACTCTGTTGATGCTTCAATCTACGGCATGGGCAGAGGTTCCGGCAACCTGCCAGCAGAAATTATTACAGGGTATCTCAGTAAAACCGGCAACCAGAAATATAATCCTGTTGCTTATATTGATGTAATTGAACGTTTTTATTTAAAATTTACACAAACAACCCCCTGGGGCTATCGTATTCAATCGTTAATCGGCGGATTAAAAAATATTCATCCTTATTACGTTAACGGATTATATGAAAAGAAATCATTCACTATTAATGAAATCTGGACAGCCGCTGATCTTGTAAAAAAATACGCTCCGATATCATTCAGCAGTGATAATCTTAATAATGTACTGTCTGATAAATTTGTAAACTACGATGATATTAAAATTAAAGATAAATTAGCTGTTCTACCTGAAAAAGATGCATTTTCACAGGGAAATGTCGAATTTAAAAATTTATATAAAGACAGAAATTTCATGATTATTGCAAACGGTTCTTCAATAAAAGAAAATCAGGAAGTTATCAAACGTTTTATAAGAGAAAAAGACTGTGTTGTAATCGGAACAAACTTTTTAGAAAATTTATATGATACAGATTTTCATTGTTTTGTAAATAGAAAACGGTTTTTAAAATATATAAATACCGTACACTCAACACTGCTGTTGCCTTCTTTTTTCGGCAAAGAACTTGTAAAAGAGAATACAACAAATAAAGTAATGTATTTTGATACTAAACTTTCAGACAACATTACAGACAATTTATTTGAAAATGACACCCACATATATAAGTATCTGAATGTAGCAATCTCTGCGATTTATTGTGCATATCAGATGGGGGCAAAAGCAATTTATGCCGTTGGAATTGACGGTTTCGGAAAAAATGGAGAAAAATTTGAATATTTCTATAAAGAAGATGATTTCTATAACAATAAAGAATATTTGATGAAAGCTTATCAGGAATTGTCAGAAAGTTTAGATATAATAAATAAATTTTTGGAAAGTAAATCAATACCATTTTCTATCTTAACCAAAACTTCACACGACAAATATTTTAGTGATGTATTAATGGAGAAAGCATATGTCAATTAAAGAAAAATTAAAAAATAGAGAACAAATGTTTGGAACATGGTGTATAATTCCTTCACCTGAAGTTGTTAATATATTATGCAAGTCAGGTTTAGATTTTGTACTTGTAGATTTTGAACATAGTCCGGTAAATTTCGAAACAGCACAAAAAATGATTATGGCAGCCCATGCAGAAAATAAATACGCAGTTTCAAGAGTTGGCAAACTTGATGATGTTGAAATTTTAAGAAGCTTGGACATTGCATCTGACGGTATAATTATTCCTCATATTGAAAGTCTTGATGATGTCAATCGTTGCCTTGAATTCATAAAATATTATCCTCAGGGTAATCGTGGCTACTCGCCTTACACCAGAGCCGGAGGATATTGCGTAAATGCCGATTATACACAAAATGCAAATAAAAATATATTATTTGGTATTATTATTGAAAGTAAAAAAGGTATTGAAAACCTTGATGAAATTTTATCAAGTCCTGATTTGGATTTAGTGTATCTTGGAGCTTATGACATTTCAATATCTCTTGGTCTGGCAGGCAAAATTAATCATCCAAAAGTTTTAGAAGTTTTGAACTTATGCATTGAAAAAATTACAGCCGCCGGCAAAATTGTTGGAGCAATGTATCATACACAGGAAGATTACGAAACATTTACTCAAAAAAATGTTAATTTTTTGGTGTATAAAGTTGATTCTTTAATAATCAATGAAGGACTGGAGCAGGTAAGAACAGTAAAAGGTGTAAAATAATGAATGTATCTGAATATATAATGGAGAGAATTGCACAAGAGGGTGTAGAAAAAGTTTTTATGGTATCAGGCGGAGGAGGGATGTTCCTAATTGAAGCCTTAGGTAATAATCCCAAATTACAACATGTTTGTAATCATCATGAACAAGCTGTAGTTATGGCTGCCGAAGGTTATCAGAGAGCAACCAGAAACCTGGGGGTTGCACTTGTTACGACAGGACCGGCTGCGACCAATACTTTAACAGGTATATGCTGTGCCTGGAATGATTCTATACCATTACTAATTCTTTCAGGGCAAGCTAAAACTCCAACATTGATAGGCGATAGCGGAATGCGTCAAAGAGGAACACATGAAGTAAATATTTCCCAGATTGTTAAACCTGTCACAAAATATTCTGTGTGTATAAAAGATGTAAATGAAGTTCGTTATCACCTTGAAAAAGCATTATATCTTGCTAAAAATGGCCGTCCTGGACCTGTTTTACTGGATATCCCGCTTGATATTCAACAGGCAGAAATTAATCCTAATGCACAAAAAGGATTTACTCCGGAAAAAATTGAATACGATGATAAAATTGATAATGTTTTTTCAATGTTAAAAAATGCTAAACGCCCTGTTATTTTAGCAGGTTATGGTCTAAAATTATCAAAAACAGAACAATACATGCTTGATATATCGGAAAAATATAATATCCCTGTAGTTACTCCAAAAAATGGTATGGATATGATTTGGGAAACACATCCAATGTTAGCAGGCAGAATTGGGATAAACGGACAAAGGGCCGGCAATCTTACCATACAAAATTCTGATTTTATATTAATTTTAGGTGCAAGACTACCACTGGTTACAGTTGGATATGAAACCGATTTGTTTGCCCCTCATGCAAAAAAAGTTATTGTAGATTGCGATATGGCTCAGCTTAAACATTGCTGGATAAAAACAGATTTATCAGTGTATGCAGATTTAAAAGATTTTATGCCAAAATTTGCAAAAAAATTAGAAGATGAAAAATTTTCTTATGATAGTAATTTTTGGGTAAATAAAGTTCAAGGTTATAGAAAAAAATATCCTACAGTAACTGATAAAGTCCGCAAACAAAATAAGTATGTTGATTCATATTTTTTCTTTGATACCTTGTCTGATTATATGACAAAAGATGATGTATTAGTTACAGATCAGGGGGCAGCTTTTTATTCTTTAACTACAGCATTTAAAGTAAAAAAAGGACAATTAGCATTTACAAACGGCGGTTTTTCACCTATGGGTTATGGATTGCCTGCATCCATAGGATGCTGCTTTGCGCCCGGAGTTAGAAAAGTTGTATCTGTAAACGGCGATGGCGGCTTACAAATGAATTTACAGGAATTGCAGACGATTATTCATCATAATCTTGATATAAAAGTTTTTGTTTTTAATAATGACGGCTACTTGAGTATTAAACATACACAAACGAATTTCTTTAACGGACATTTAGTCGGTTCAAATCCGGCAAGCGGGGTATCTTGTCCGGATAGTATTAAATTAGGAAAAGCATACGGATTTAAAACATTTAGAATAAGAAACCACAAAGAAACAGCAAAAATAATTGAAAAAGTTATGAAAACTACAGGCCCAGTTCTTGTAGAGGTAATGCTTGATCCAATGCAGCCATATTACCCTAAAGTAACTTCACAAAAATTGCCTGATGGGACGTTTAAATCCCAGCCACTGGATAATATGTGGCCGTTTTTGCCCAAAGAGGAAATGGCTGAAAACAGGAGAATGAATTAAAGTGTTTAAAGAAATAAAATGCAATGTAATAGATTATATAAACAAAAATTTTAGTGTAATATTTTATATCATAACTTCTATATTTATTTTTACTATAGTAAAAATATTGATTAGTTCAATTTTACCAGAAAATAATGTAAAAGTTTTTACTCATTACAATTTCTTATTTTTTACAGATAAATTACAAGAAATAATAAACTATATAATGGGAGCAGGAGTATTTTTCTTAATGTTTATCCTATATCCGATTTATAAAAAATTCTCAGAATTCTCCACAAAATGCCCCCCCCCCGAAACACTTTTTTTAAATTTTATTATTATTTTGATATTAACACAAATAAAAACCTCAAGTATAATTAAAGCATCCATTTTATCTCTTTTTGCAATAATATTATATGTCTCTTGTTTTTATTTCGCAAAAACAAATTATTTGGGAAAAATTTTTTTAATGTTAAGTTTAATACTAAAAAAATTTAAAACAAATTATATTATTAATACTATTTTCTGTATAAGTATTTTCATGTTTATATTTCAAATCTTTCCTTTTGTTTTTCAGGGACTAAAAGTAATGAACGAATTCATAGATATTCCTGAACAGACAATTATAGAAGATAAAATAATTAGCAATATAGACTATGAAATGTCATCAAAATTTAAAGATTATACAGAAATAAAAAAAGAAGAATCCGAAATAACGCAATATAATAAAATCAACAATTTTGAAATACATTGGAAAACCTTATCTCGCTGGGCACTATACCATCATTCACATATGCTTATACCAATGCTTGAATTAGAATTAGGGAAAGATAGAACACAAATTTTTTCACAATATAGCTTATTTAATACCAATTTATTGCGTTATGCTCTTAAATATACAGGTGGTATAAATATTCAAACTTATTTTAAACTATACTATTCTTTTTACTATTTGTATTATGGACTTTTAATATTTTTTGCCTACAAAATTTTCAGAAGCAAAAATTATACATTAGCATTATTATTATCAATTATAATCTCAATTAATATATATAATTTCTACTATTTTTATTTGGCTCCCGGATGCAATCCTATGAGGCACTGTCTGGATATAATTGTAATCTTTCTGTTATATAAATATTATACCAATTATAAGATTAAATATTTTGTGTCATCTGTGATACTTTCACTATTAGCGACATTACTCAATGCTAATATGGGTTTATTTCTATATTTAGCGGCACTACCAACTTTTTGGTATAAAAATATTATCGTAGGAGAAAGAAAAAATTATTTAAGTGAAATAATAGTATTAGTCTGTTCTCTTTTTATTCTGCCTTTTATTTATCATACTTCAACTATTGGTATTGATTACACAAAAGAATACTTTATTGCTGGAATGCTTGGCTGGCATTTACCTACTGCACTTATGTATAAAATTTTCGCTGCAATCATGGCCTGTTATATATTTTTTACTGTAATAAAAGTCTATAACAAATTTTCTAATTTAAAATTTATTGCATTCTTTTCATTCATATACGTTCAAGGTTTATTATTATATTTTGTATGGGGTTCAGACACCAAACATTTTATGGTAATAATGCCTGTAATTTCATTTATGTTTTTGATGATATTTAAACTAATTATAGATACATACTTAAACAATAAATTTCTAAATTATAGAAATATAATAACAAATATCTCAATAGGATGCCTTTTTATAATTGCATGTATCGGTTTTTCCAAATATGTTGACGATTATCAAAGCTATTGCAATATTTTTAAACATCATATAACTTACAATTGGAATTTAAAAAATGCAAAATTCACATCAACAATGAATCCGGCATATTTCACAGATTCTATTGATTTAATAAAAAAATATTCTAAAAATCAAAATGGTATATATATTATTTCAAAATATGATTATTTTGTTCCATTTCTAGCTGATAAATACAGTTTAATGCCATATATAAATTTAGAATGGTATCTTGAATCTGATAAAGAAGTTAATAAAACAATTAACTTAATTAAAACAGAAAAACCAGAAATACTATTCACTGATAAGAATATAATGTACAGAAATAATAAATGTTATTCAAATTATAATAGGAATTTTTCATATTTAAATCTTGAATGTCAAGCTCATAAAGATAGAATACATAAACTTGAAAATATTTTCAATTCTGTTATAACTGATTATGAAGCTATTGACTCTAGTTATTTGTTGACAGTATATAGGAGGAAAAAATGAATATTCTATTAACTGGTAGTGGCGGATTTATAGGGAAAAATTTGAAAGCCTTTTTATCTCCACAGTATTTTTTATTGACTCCTCGGAGTTTTGAATTAAATCTAACAAATGAAAATGCTGTCAGAAATTACTTTCATATTAATGATATTGATTTTATTATTCATTGTGGTTCAATAGGAGGTTATAGAAATCAAAAAGATAAAGATACAACATTTGAAGATAATATTGCGATGGTCAATAATATATTAAAATTCAAAAAAAATTCCTGTCGAGTAATCCTGTTTGGTTCTGGTGCAATGTATGATAAATCCAGACCTTTGCACAAAGTTGCCGAAAATGAAATAGGGAAATTTATTCCTAAGGATTTGTACGGGAAATCAAAACTTGAAATTGCAAAAATAATTGATAAAAGAGATGATGTTGTTTGTTTAAATATTTTCGGATGCTATGGGCAATACGAAAAAGACTCTCGATTTCCGACTTATGCTATAAAGCAAAAATTAAGAGGAGAAAAAATCTCTATAAACCAAAATGTTATATTTGATTATATATACATAAAAGATTTATGTAAAATAATTAAATATTTTATTAGCCATAAACCGCAAAATAAAATTATAAATGTTACTCCGGACAAAAGTATTTCCCTTTTGGAAATTGCCAATATTATTAACAAAATTGACAATCCGCGAGTTGAGATTGAAATTTTAACAAAGGGGATGAACAATGAATACACAGGCTCAAATTTATTATTAAAAAGTGAAATTCCAAATTTTCAATTTACTGATTACGAAAAAGGTTTAAAAGAATTATTTGATATTATTAAAAGGATAGAACAAAATGAAAAAAATTAGTATAGTTACAAGTTGTTATAATGAAGAAGGCAATGTTGCAATTTTGTATGAAAAAGTCAAAGAACAAATGGAAAAGCTTCCCTATGAATGGGAACTTATATATGAAGATAATGCTTCAAAAGACGGTACTGTTAAAATATTAAGGGAATTATGTGCTAAAGATAAAAGAGTAAAAGTTTTATTAAATACTAGAAATTTTGGCTGCACACGCTCTGCACATAATGTTATGCTAAGTGCATATGGGGATGCCGTTATTTTTATGGTATCCGACTTGCAGGATCCGCCGGAATTGTTACCCAAATTTGTTGATAAATGGCAAGCCGGCTATAAGGTCGTTTTGGGGCAGAAAAATAAATCTAAAGAAAATCCTTTAATGTTTGCAGTGAGAAAATTATTTTACAAAATAATGCACACAATTGTAGATGATAACACAGAACAACTGAATCAATGTACAGGTTTTGGATTATATGATAAACAGGTTATAGATATTTTCAGAAATATAGATGATCCTTATCCTTACTTAAGAGGATTAATCTGTGAAGTAGGGTATGAAACAGCTCTTATTCAATTCACACAACCCAAACGGAAAAGTGGTTTCTCCAAAAATAAATTTTATAATTTATATGATTACGCAATGCTTGGGATTGTTAAACATTCAAGAGTACCACTACGTATGGTCGCATTTATAGGGATATTATGTTCTATGATAAGTTTGTTTGTTGCATTTATATATTTTTGCGCAAAACTGATGTTCTGGAACAGCTTTGAACTGGGCAAAGCACCTGTAATAATAGGCTTATTTTTCTTTTCTTCCGTTCAGCTTTTCTTCCTTGGTTTGATTGGAGAATATGTAGGTGCAATTTATACCAGAATAGATAAAAAACCGTTAGTAGTAATTAAGGAAAAAATTAACTTTGATTAGCGCACTTAAAACTTTATGTGAAAAGTTTAATATCAGCTGGAGATTTATTAAATTCCTTTTTGTCGGAGTTTTAAATACGCTATTTGGTTATGCAGTATTTGCTTTATTTAATTTCTTAGGTTTACATTATACACTATCAACTTTATTAGCAACAGTTCTTGGAATTCTGTTTAATTTTAAAACAACAGGATGTATTGTATTCAAAAACGGAAATAATAAATTATTATTCAGATTTGTATTAGTTTATTCTTTCACTTATATATTTACGATTGCGGCTTTATACGGTTTTAGAACTTTAAATATGAACAACATGTATATAAATTATGCTCTATTACTGCCAGTTAATGCAATGCTTTCTTATATACTTATGAAAAAATTTGTATTTTTAACAACATAAAAAAATTAGTTTAAACTGTTTCAAAGCTGCAAAAATCTTTATATTGACAATATTTACAGGCCTGTTCATTGTATGATGGTTCAAATTTATAATTTTTTATGCTGGATATAGCATCTTTAAATTTCTTTTCAATTGTTTGACAATCTTCTTCTGACAAATTTAGAGATAAATTTTCAGTAAATTCTTCAGGAAAAATAAATATTGTTTCCTTTACTTTTTCACCTTTTAATTTTTCAAAATAGTATTTATACAATCCTATTTGGTTATAATAATCTTCGTGGTCGCCGCCTTCACAAATTGATTTTTCGTTTTTGGCAGAACCTGTTTTATAATCATAAATTGTAAAAGTTCCGTCATCATTTTTATCAATACGGTCAATAATTCCTTTAAATTTTACACCATCAAAATTAAGCTTTATAGTTTCTTCCACAGAATATAAATTTTTAACAGGCATATTAGATAACTGTATATAATATGCCTCAAGAGCTTTTATACCTCTATCTTCATGAATACTGCGCTGCTGCAGACTTGACATTGGAAGCCTATTTAATTCTTCTTTGAACACATTTATAAATTGTTCTTTTTCAGGATAATTTCCTGTTTCTATAGCGGTCTTTACAGCTTTTTCACAAGCCGCATGAACGGCCTTTCCATAATTTAAGGAATCCGGATTACCATCTCGTGCACCCAAATCCAAAATATAGTCATACAGATACTGACGCGGACATTTAAGATATGTATTTATTGATGTTGGAGAAAAAAATTTATCTTCAAGTTTTTTATCAACAAGAGAACAAAAATCCTTTTGATAGTCATAATCTCGTTTCAATAATAATTTAGTTTGTGTCTGCCAGTAAGAATCAATATCAAATTTAAAAGGTTCAGATTCTGTTTCACACATATCTTCAATACAGGAAATAAATGAAGTTGGTGTCTGCACAATTTTTCCTATTGATTTTGGATAAGAAAGCCGTAATGTATGTTTAGCCCTTGTCATGCCAACATACATTAATTTTAATGCATCAGCAATTTTCATATCCTTCAATTCATTTTCTGTTTTATATTCAGAAGCATCAAGAGGCACTATCGGTTTTACGGAACGGCTGCTGCTTTCCCAATCTCTGTTTTTTAACGTCGGCATATAAACATATTCAAACTCACGCCCCTTTGCAGAATGATAAGTCGACAATTGAACAGCATTCATAGTTATCGGAGGCTTATCCGTTTTTATTACAATTTCATCAGTAAGGCACATATCAAGATATTCTACAAAATCTTCAAGAGATATCTTTTTATATATATTAGAAAAATCATCAGCCTCATCAACAAGTTTTTTCAAACCGGCAATATTTTCAATTCTGTTTGTTTCTGAATGTATATAATAATCAAATATACCGGTCTTGCCGCCAATTTCCAATACTACATTTTTTAACGTTTCATTTGTTTTGTAAGCCTGAAGATGTTCAAAAATTTTGATAAAATTTTTTATTTTTTCAGATTCTGTAAATTTTTCTTGTGGAACAGATTTAATCATATCCACAAACGATTTATAATAAGATTTTTTTTCGAACAAAATCGCCAAATCCCGGGGATGAAAACAGAATGGTTTTGAAAGAACAAGTTTAAAAAATTTATCAGAATGAAGCTCAGGATTAACCAGCATCTGCATATAATAATACAAAACAGTTGATGATTTTATTTCAAAAATACTTTTACCGTCTTTTAATTCAGACGGAATATTTCGTTCTTTAAGCATTTCTGCAAAAGTGGAAAGTTCTGCATTACCTCTTGTCAAAATAGCAATTTCAGATAATTTTTTCTCGCCGTTATCATCTACAGGACACTGTGAAGAATTAATAATATACTCTATTTCATCAATTATTTCCTTATATTCCTGAAGGATATCTGCATATCTATAGAGTCGCACTTTTTTACTTTTTTTAATTATCTCCTGATTACATGCAGTTAAAGTTTTATTGATATTATATTTTTCAAATTTCGGATTAATTTCCAAACGATTTGTATCAAGCTCCGTTAATTTTCTTGCGGTGTCAAGAATATTTTGAGTTGAGCGCATATTTTCTTCAAGGCAAATAACTTTTGTTTGGGGAAATTCTTCTAAAAATTTTTCAATAGTGTCAAGTCTTGCTCCCTGAAATGTATAAATAATTTGATCATCATCCCCTACTACAAAAACATTTTGAGATTCTAATGCTCCGGTCAGCTTAAAAATTATCTCATTTTGATTTTTGTTTGTATCCTGATATTCATCAACAAGAATATAATCATATTTATTTGCGACCTGGGATAAAAATGCAGTGTCATCTTCAAATTTATCAAGAACTAGATTAATCATATCGTTAAAATCAAAATAATGCATCTCTTCCATTTTTGTCTGGTAAAGTTCATAAAACTTCCATAATTCTTCAGCCTTGGCAATTTTATCTTTTGTTTTTTCAATATTTGCGATTAAAGTTTTGGGAATTTTTTTATTTTGTTCAGTTTTTGTTTTTAATTCATTTTGTAATGCATTAAGCAGCGGGGTCCAATCCGGATTTGTTTCAAGATTTTTTAAATACTTTTCTTTTGTTAGTCTGTTTGTTTTAATTGCGTCAATACCTTTCTGGATTTTACTTAAAAAATAGTAAGGGTCATTACGTTTAGTTCTGTAAATTTGAGAATCAATTTCATCAATACATTCTTTCAGCAAAGCGACAGAAACTGCATCTGGAATTTTTCTGATATTTTCAGCGAGTTGAAAATCAATAGTATTATCTTCAATAATCTCATTGCAAAATCCATGATAAGTATAAACATTTACACCAACATCTGCTTTTTTTAATTCATTTTCAAGTCTTGTTTTTACCTCATTAGCTGCTGCATCTGAAAATGTTAAACACAATATTTTTTCAGGCGCTACTCCCCGTTCAATCATAGACTTTATACGTTGAATCATAGTAAAAGTCTTTCCTGTTCCTGGTCCTGCCAGAACAAGGTATTTTCCTTCTATATTATCAATACATTCCTGCTGTTTTGCATTTGGTTTGAGCTCTGTAGTCATATTATTATTCCTCTTTTATCGCATCTAAAATTTTCCATAAAATTTAAATAATTCTGATTTTACAAAAAAGCTTGTTTCAAACTGAAAAGTATCTTCATTATCTTTTTCCCAGCGCCAATCATCAAGAGCTTTTATAAATTTGAATTTATTCATAAATCTAACATCCTTACATTTTTCTATTACCTGAAACACATACACTTATGTCATTTATTATGATTAAAACTTTATAACTACAACTTGTTTAATAATTTAAAAATAAAATATTTTAAATAATATAAGTTTATTTTAAATAAAGCTTTTAACCAAAAATCTTTATTATACACATAATTTAGAATAACTGATGCTTCGTCAATATCTTTGTTTTCTTTTTCGTTTGAAATATTTTTTACTGTATGAATTTTGGGAGTCATTTGTACTAAAGTTTCTATTTTTTTTCTCCAGTTTTTTAAAGAATGCTCTTTGTCTAAATTCGTTTTAACTTCATTTAATAAATCTTCTTTAAACTTTTCATTATTTAACACAAGTTTAATTTTTTTATATAATTCGTCTTCTGTTTTACAATAAGCACAAGAGATTGTTAAATAATCAAACTGCCCCAGAGGATTCTTTAAAGATAGAACAGGTGTGTTAAAATTTATAGCATCAAGCATTACTGTTCCTCCGCCAATCGGCCATGAATCTATCACCAGATCAGCAGCATTAATATAGTCAAAATATCCGTTATTATAATCTATTTCCCCTATAGTACTTATAATTCCTTTTGATTTTACATAAGCTTTCTTCCATAGCTTATCTTTTTTATCTGGTCCAATAATAATTATTTGAATATTATCGTTTTCATTAATTATATTCGATAAAATTTTTAAAAAATTTTTCCTACCAATCGGATGAAATTTGCTTGCGTTCCCAACAGATATTATCAATTTTTTATTTACATCAATCTTCAAATTTCTTTTAGCCTGTTGTTTGTCAATAAGCGGTTTATGCTTAAAATCTATTGGAACTCCGAGCATAAAAGAATCAGATATTTGTCTTTTACAAGTTGTTATATTATCACTATATTCGCGCAATACTGCCAATATATCGATAATACTTTTACCTAACCAGAACATATGATCAGCATGATTAAAAAAGATTACAGGTCGTTTAAATGTTTCCGTACCAAAAGCAACGAGAGCAGTTGAATCTTCCATATGTATATGCAAAATAATGTATTCAAAATCCGATGCAATTTTTCTCAATTTTAAAGCTCTATCTTTTAAATTTGAGCATTCAAGAATAAATAGTTTTCCTTTTTTATCCTCAACAGCTTTTTTTAGTCTGTCTGGAATCTCAAATTCCTGCTGATTTAAACATATTACGGAATGAATTTGACTATCCGGAGCTTGCTCAATCCATTTTTCTACAACTCTTGTATGCCCTCCAAAAACAAAAGCTTTTGTTAACACATGTAAAAAAGTATTTGGATTAAAACTATTATTTATTTTTACATTAATTGTTTCCGCATAATCAGTAAAAATTTTTTCTAGTTTAGCAGAATAATAATAACCTGTATGGTTATATACAGCGAAATATGCTAATTTAGCCGCTAATTTTACTCTTAAGTCAATATCTTTTATATTAGCAATTTCATTTATCATATACTCAAAAAATTTTTGCTGTTGTTTTATAACTATTTTTTCTATAAACATAATTTTAACTTTTTATACATATTCATTTAAACTTCTGACTATCTTTTCAATTTCTGCATCCACAAGCACAGGACTTATCGGAATAGATAAAATTTCATTGTGAATTTTTTCAGTAACAGGGAATTGCATATTATTCCATTCTTTATATGCTTTTTGCTTATGAGGAGGTGTTGGATAATGAATATTGGCTTCTATTCCATTTTGTTCAAGATATTTTTTTAACCTATCTCGATTTGGTGTTCTTAATGCAAAAATATGCCAGACATGAGATAAATTATCTAAAATTGGCATTTGTTTTTCTACAGGGAGAATAATATTTGGATTATTAATATTTTTGCAATAATATTGAGCGATTTGACGGCGTCTTTGATTGTCATTATCCAGATATTTCAGCTTAATATCCAAAATTCCTGCCTGTATTTCATCAAGTCTTGAATTTACACCTTTATAAATATGATGGTATTTTCTATCTGATCCGTAATTTGCAAGAGTTTTAATTTTTTCTGCAAGTTCATCATCATTAGTTGTAACACATCCTCCGTCCCCCAAGCAGCCGAGATTTTTACCAGGATAGAATGAAAATCCGGAGGCATCACCAAGAGAGCCGCATTTTTTGCCATGATAAACTGCTCCATGAGCCTGTGCAGAATCTTCAATAATTTTCAAATTATATTTTTCAGCAATATTACGTATTTTTTGCATATTTACAGTCTGCCCGTAAAGGTGAACAACCATAATTGCTTTAGTATTTTCAGTAATTTTTTCTTCTATCAAATCAGGATTAATGTTGTATGTATTTATATCAGGTTCTACAAGAACAGGAGTACAGCCGTTTTCAGAAACCGCAAGAATAGATGCAATATAAGTATTTGCAGGAACTATTATCTCATCACCTTTTGAAAATCCGTAACCTTTTATAATTAACTTCAAAGCATCAAATCCGTTTGCACACCCAATGCAGTGTTTTACCCCGCAAAATTCAGCAAAATGATTTGTAAAAATTTCATTCTGTTTTCCTAGTACATACCATCCGGAATTGAGAATATCTTTTATTTTTAAATCGATTTCATCCCGGAATCTTTCATTTATTTTATATAAATCTAAAAACTTTATCATATATTTTACCCCAATTGTTTCTTCAAAAAATTATATATACATTCAGCCGCGCAGGGATAATTAATCATAACTTTTTCTCTGGCAAATTTTTGCCGTTGTGCTTTTTTGACATCTTTTCCCTGCACTATTATATCATCAATGAATTTGTATAGTTCATTATCACACTTTATTATATAATGATTATTTATACATTCTTTCCCGAATTCCGTAAAAACTAAATTTTCATCCATAGAATTTCTGTATAAATATGCACAGGGTTTACCGGTATATAAATATTCTGCGGTAAATGATCCGCAATCGTGTATTAATGCATCAGATTCTGCAAATAAATTCAAATAATCGCCTTCTGTTGAATATGTAATATTTGTATTAGACAATAATTTTTCCATGAAATCTTTAGTTTTTTCTTTGCCCCAATAAGTTTCTGATTTTAAATTTTCTAATAAAAGTGGATGCGGACGGAAGACAAAATCAATTTCAGGATATTTCTGCGGCAGTTTTAATAATACATCTGCATATTCTAAAAAACATCCAACAGCATTTTTTGCAGAATTAATAGTGTGATGGGGCGCTAGAATAATTTTTTTACGATTATTATTTTTCAATCTTTCAAAAGCAGCTAATTTATCCAGTTTTGGATATCCTGTCACCTGAATATTATATCCCTTAATTAGTTCATATTTCTTCGCTAAATCAAGAACATTCGAATTCTCTGCAAAGTATTTCCAAATATAATTAAATTGTTTTAGGCGCAAATTGGCTATACTTGTATTACATTTTCCCATATAGAAATAACTTATATAAAAAATCGGAATACATTTTTGGGCCCAATATTTTATTTGAAAATATTTATGTGCCATATTATCGTAAGGATTATTTGTAGTCATAATATCGAAATCATTGGTATAATCAATATATTGTTCTTTTTTATAATCATAACCATTTAAGACACGTTCTGCTCCGTATTTTTTAGATAATTCACTGAAAGTTCTTTCATAATTAAAATCGAAATTTTCCTTTGATCTTGAAATATCTGGATTTACAATAAAATAAGGGTCAAAATTATCATCTGCAAGCATTTTTTCAAAAATACAAACATTTTGAATGTCAGTGGAATACATATGTAAAAAAGCAACCTTGATTTTTTTATCTAACTTTAGAAGTTTTATAAATTTTACTTTTAAATTAATAATTAGCTGAAATAACAAACAAGCTAAAATATTAAATATTATAATTTGTTTTATTTTCTTTTTGCCGCGGGCTATATCAATAAATTTTTGTATAACTTTAATTCTCATCTAATTTACTTTCTCATATTTCAGCTTTAAAGCTGGAAATTAATCTGGAAAATCCTTCTTCCAAATTTACCATACAATTCCACCCCAAATTTTTTAATCGTTGTGTGGATATATTTAGCTTTGTGACAGATTTATAGCCGCGATTTTTACCGTCTATTTCATATATAAGTGAGGATTGTTTATATTTTTCACATAATTCTTCTGCAAGATTTTTTATAGATATAAAACTTTCTTCATCAGCAATATTATAACTTACTGCAGATTCTCCTTTGAGAAGTATTATAATCAATGCGGAAATAACATCTGTAATATAACAAAAACAACATTTGGTTTCACCTTTAGTATGTAAAATAATATCGGAATTTTGAGCAATACATTTGGCGAAATAATTTACAACTCTTTTATCATTAACAGACGCATTTGAACCTAAAATCTGAACAGGTCTTGCAATTTTTACAGGGATATTAAATTCTTTAGAATAAGCACAACATAACGTTTCTGCTGCTCGTTTTCCTTCGATATACGAACTTCTTGTATCGTTGATATTTATGTAACCATAATCTTTTTCGGTTATTTTTTCCTGCGAATTAATCTGCCCGTACACTTCCAAAGAAGACAAAAATATCATTTCAGACTTTTTCAATTTTGCCAGTTCTAATATATTTTTTGTACCTGTTACGATATTTAAAATAGTCTCAACAGGGAAATCTACAAAAGATTGAGAAGACGTATTGCAGGCACAGTGTATAATATAATCTACAGCACCATCATATTCTACAGGCTCTATAATATCCCCGGTTAAATATATAATGTCATTATTATTCCCAAATAAATTTAACGCTTTTTTGATATCACGTACCTGTGCTATTAATTTTAAATTTAAATCTTTCTGCTGTGCTTTCAACACATATACAAGCATACTCCCTATAAGTCCTGTTGCACCTGTTATCAGAATTGTTTTATTACGAAAATTTTCCCAGTTAATATAAGGATTGTTAATTATTTCTTTAATATCATTTTGAATTATTTTATTCATCTTATAATGTTTCCTGATTTTTACCTGCAAATCCAAATGCTTCAAGATCTTCTTTATAATTTATTAAAGCCCTCAGCAAATACATATCTTCAGGTGTTGTAATTTTAATATTTCCAAGATTACCTTCAACCATATAAGTTTGTTTATTCAAAACATTAAATATAGTACAATTGTCAACTAAATTTTCATAAGAAGGATTAGATTTTCTGATTATTTCATGCGCTTCAACTATTTCTCCAAGGCGAAAAGTTTGAGGAGCCTGTGCGGTAAAAGTATTTTTTCTGAAAGGGACTTGTAAAGGATTAATACCATCATTACTGATTAAAACGGTTTCATAACAAGGACGGCATGTAATAGCATTCCCGTATTTACAAGCACATTCGATATTTTTAGATATAACTTCCTGCGTAATATTAGGTCTGACTCCATCATGAATTAATACCAGAGAATCTGGATGGTTACTAATTTGAGCCTCTTTCAATAATAAATATATCGATTCCTGAGCGGTTTTACCTCCTTTTATTATACCAGCAGTTTTAGCAATATTATAATATTTTACATATTCTTGCATTTTATCTAAATAATCGGGATGGACCGCAATAAATATTTCATCTATTAACGGATGATGTTGAAACTGTTCTAATGTGTACATAATTATGGGCTTTCCATATATATTCAAAAATTGTTTTGGAACAGCATAAGCTGAATTATTTATTCGTTTTCCGCTTCCGGCTGCAAATATAATCGCAATATTTTTCATAACAACTCCAATTTATAAGTATTATACACAATTGTTCTGGCGCCAAAGCCTTCTTTTTGGCTTATCAATCCTTCATTAAGATACAATCCGGAATTTTCCGTTGAAATACCAAAATCAAAATATTTTTTATTATTTTTATATTCATTTATCAATTCACTGATTACAAGATCCAAAGCTCCAAGCTCTCTTCCTTTTTCTGACGATGCTAAATATTGAGTATGAACAAGATTTTCATAAACAAACAATAGAGCGCCTGCTATCATTTCTCCTTTATATATTGCAGTTACAAGTCTTATATTCTCAGGGAATTTTGAATATAAATATTCAAGCTCCTTTGCACTGTGAACTGCCTTTGTATGATGTCTTGTCTCTAAAACAGAATTTTCGAAATTGATAAAATTTTCAAAATCCATTGAGTTTTCAACTATAACACCTTCACGTAGAGCTTTTGATATTTGAGATTTTCTGCCTTTAGAAAATTTTATATTTTTATTTAGTTCAATAACTGATGATGGCTCTGTTTTTATCAGTTTTGCGTTATTCTTAAATAGCGCATAAATATCTTCTTCTGCGGGAAAACTGTAATAGATATACGGAATTGATTTATAAATTAAGCCTTGTATGCCATTATCTTTCATATACTGCTTTAAACAGTCAAAACAGACAATCATTTTCGGCTGTTTCATTTTTTCACCGGTTAAAAATCCGCCAAATGTCAAACCTCCATGACTGTATAATATATTCCCGTCAATATTTGCAGGCAGCAGAGCAAGAAGTTCATCTCTTTCATTGAAAAATAATAATGAATTGTCACAAAAACGGTTCGAATGGTATTCCATAAACTCTCTTTTGTGCATAAAAAGAGAATTTTTTGCGCTTTCAACAAATTCATCCCACAAAATTTTGTATTCAGATGTATATTTTTTTATAATCACTTATTCACCTTACAATTTACAAAAATTTCTGCACCATTTTGAGGAAAATATTCAATTAAGTTATACAAACCATCAAGTAAATTTTCATCAATTATTTTTTCATTCACCAAACATTGCATTTTAGAGTGATTAAAAGGTTTTATGAAATAAGAACCTTTATCAACAATCGAAAAACCTAAATCTTGAACAAATTTTGACAAACTTGAAATATTGTATGTTGTATTCTGCTGGAGTTTTTTTGCGGTACCGGTTAAATTTCCGATATTATCGATCAGGCCGGATTTATATGCCCACAAAAGATGAAAACTCTCAGAATTTGGAACATTTATATGAACAATTGTGTTGTTATTGCATAAACTCCTAACAGATTTAAGCAGATTTTCAGGTTGGTTTACTTCATGAAGCAGACTGCTGAGTATAATAAAATCGTATTTATTATGTTTCAAATTCTCTGTCTTATTTTCTAGAAAATCATTTATTATTGAAATGTTAGGGTTGAATTTATTCGAATTTTTAACTATTTCACAAAATTTTACTGATGGTTCAACTATCGTGAATGTTTTATATGACTTATAAAATTCAAATATTGATTTTGAGCCGCAGCCAGCTTCCAGAACATTTTCCGGTTTATAGAAGTTCAAAAATTCCAGAACTTTTTTACGCCTGTAATAAATCATTTTGTCTTCAAAATCATGCTCTAAGTAATCTTTTGCATATTTTTCAATATTACGTATTTCCATTCTACTTTTGCAGTTCCTTTAAGAATTCATCATAATTACGAATATATTCTTTTTCATCATAATAAGTGCTTGCAAGAATCAGTAACTTACAACCGTAAGAAAAATGTCTCATTTCACGCCACATGTTTTTTCCGATATAAAGCCCTATATCAGGCCGGTTAAGCCATACTGTTTCTCTTGTTCTGCCGTCATCAAGCACAAACTGGCACGAACCATCTATTGCAACTATTATCTGCTCCAGTTCTTTATGTGCATGTTTGCCTCTTTCCTGTTCAGGCAGAGTGTCATATATATAATAAACACGCTTAATTTCAAACGGAATATTTCTGCTGCCTTCCAGTGAAACCAACTTGCCTCTCTCATCGCCAAAAACCTGCATATTTATAAGTTTATAATTCAAAACAAATCCCCGTTTTATTATCACAATAAAGTAATTACCATAAAGTATATTTATGATAACATAAATAATTATACCAGATTTATATTAATATAATATATCTGTTACTTTTTGTAATAGTATCTAAAAGCTCTAAAGATATTTTTTTATTTTCTCAAACCTGTTTTTTCATGCTATGCTAATTGTATGAAAATAGGAATTATAGGATTAGGTCTTATCGGCGGCTCTCTGTTTAAAGAGCTGAAAAAGAATTATGATGTAATTGCAGTATCACAATCTCAAAACGGGGCAAATATTTACAAATCCTACGAGATTTTAAAAGACAGGGAGCTGATTTTTGTATGTACACCAATGAACAAAACTCTTGATGTTCTTAACAAATTAGAAAATATCTTAGAGCCTGAAACGACAGTAACTGATGTGTGCAGCTTGAAAAAATTCGTCTGTGAAAAACAAAGACCGTATAATTTTATTCCTTCTCATCCTATGGCAGGAACAGAAAACAAAGGCTTTGAAAATTCTTTTGAAGGTTTATTCAAAGGTGCAAAATGGGTTATAACAGAATGTCAAAAAAATTGCCCTCAAAAAAGCAAGGCTGATTTAATCGAAATAATTAATTATGTAGGTGCAAAACCTGTATTTACAACCGCAGAAGAACATGATGAAGCTGTCGCAATGATTTCACATATGCCAATGGTAATTTCGCAGGCCTTAATACTTGCGGCAAAAGATAATCCTCTTGCACTTGATATTGCATCGAGCGGTTTCAGAGATATGACACGACTTGCTATGTCTAATGAAGAAATGGCAAATGATATGGTTACAATGAACCATAAAAATATTGAAAATAGTATTTTAAAACTATACAAATCTGTTGGGGAACTTCTAAATGGTGATTATCCAAACATAATCACTGAATTAAAAAATATACGTTCAAAAATGTTTTAATTATAACAAACTACACAATAAAATTTTAAGGAACAGGATCATATCCGCCTTCATGATACGGATGACATTTACTAATTCTTTTTATTCCTAGCCATCCGCCTTTTATAACACCGTATTTTTCTATTGCCTGACGTGTGTACTCGGAACATGTCGGATAAAAGCGGCACACAGCAGGCGTATGCTTTGATATTTTCTGATAAATTGAAATTATAAATAAAATTATTTTTTTCATTTTAATAAATTTTTTCATTAATAAGAATTACTTTAGACCAATATTGCTCCAAAGGGCTACGTACGTAGTACTATTGTTCCATTTGATAAGATTCGCCGATAGTGTCAATTGCTTCAACCTTAATATCCGTAATCAATTCTGAATAAGAAATTACAACAATTGTCGGGATATGGCGTTCAAGAAGCTGGTACAACGGCAGTCTTATTCTCGGCGAACACAGAATTACGGGCTGCTGTCCGCATGCCTGATGCGCTCTCATTAATGTAGTAGCTGTTGTTTCAATCAATTCCTGAACCTGCATAGGATTTAACAGGAACATTGTACCGAGCTCCGTTCTCTGGCAGCTGTCGTCAAGTGTTTTTTCCCATTCCGGCGAAAGCGTCAGAGCATACAAAACCCGGTCATCGCCGACATTAGACAAACAAATTTGTCGTCCGAGAGCCGCCCTCAACCGTTCGGATAATATATCCGGTTCTTTTGAAAATCGTGCATAATCGCAGAGTCTTTCAAACACGAATATAATATCTTTTATGGAAACTTTTTCTCTGATTAAGTTAACAAAGATTTTTCTCAAATCGCTTGTAGAAATAATTGTAGGAACAAGGTCGTTAACAAGTGTAGGATCCTGCGAACGTACAAGTTCCATAAGTTTAAGAACATCAGTCTTTGTCATAACCTCATCAACATGTTTTCTTACGCATTCCTGAAGGTGTGTAACAATAACGTCTGTAGGATCAACTGCAGTAACAGAACGCGCTGTTTTTGCATCTTCTGGCGAAATCCAGTATGCCTGAGTTTGATAAGTCGGGTCAATTCCTATTATCGCATCCTGCGGCACTTCTTTTTTCAAAGCATCCCACTGATCTGCAATTACCATTAATTTTCCCGGATAAACATAACCTGTTGCAACAGTATTACCGCGGATTGAAATCATATATTCATTGGCATCCAAAGCTGATGAATCCATAATTCTTATGTTTGGCAGAATATACCCGAGTTCATCAGTAACTCTCTGACGTAATGCTGCAATTTTGGCAAGCAATTGACCTTCCTGATCAGGGTCGGCAATTACAAGAAGATTAGAACCTACCTGCAAACTCAAAACATCTACACCTAAACGCTCATACATTCTGTTCGGGTTAACAAGATCCTGCATATTTTGGCGCACATTTTCCAATTGCCCCAATTGAGATTGTACATCCGCATTGATTAACGTAGAGAATCCAGCAACAAACAGCCCTACCGCAAACATAAAGAACGGTAAAAACGGAAGCCCTGTTCCCTGCCAAAACCAAGTATGCCCAGTAATTGCAAGAAAGAACAGGAACAATGACGCCAGAAAAAGTGCATTCGGCTTGCTTACAATCTGTCCGGTAACATCTGTACCTAATGAATTGGCTGCAGAAGAACGCGTCATAAATACACCTGCAGCAATTGACATCAAAAGCGACGGCAATTGTGATGCCAAACCATCACCGATTGTTAAAATAGTATATTTAGAAACAGCATCAGCAATAGGCATCTGGTTCATCAAACACCCGATACACAAGCCGCCTATAATATTAATCAAAACAATGATGATACCTGCAATAGTATCACCTTTTACGAATTTCATAGCACCGTCCATGCTACCAAAGAGGTTTGATTCTCTCTGCAAATCTTCACGCTTTTTAGTCGCCTCTTCAGGAGAAATTAAGCCTGCGTTAAAATCCGCGTCAATTGTCATCTGTTTTCCGGGCATAGCGTCTAACGCAAAACGTGCGGCAACCTCTGCAATACGTTCAGCACCTTTTGTAATTACCATAAACTGAACAACTGTGATAATCAGGAAGATTACACCGCCGACAATCATGTTTCCGCCGGTTACAAATGTTCCGAAAGCATGAATTACTTCTCCGGCCTCGCCTTTTGACAAAATCAGCCTTGTTGAAGCAATTGAAAGCACAAGCCGGAACATTGTTCCGATAAGAATAATTGATGGAAATGAAGCTAATTCCAGTGTCTTTTTTACATACAAAGAAATCATCAAAAGAACAACACCGAGTGCAATATTCAAACTTATACAAAAATTTACAACCCAGTTCGGAAGCTCAACAAGCAACAGAACAATAAGCAATAATACAAATATTGCCATAAAAACTTCGCTTAAATTTGTTCCGCCAGCTCCCTGCTGAGCCTGTTCCTGTGCCATTACATTCCCTTCAGAGCTTCGCTTATAACAGACAATTGAGTTTCAATTGTCGCATCTATTACACCGTTTGTGGTCGTAACCATACAACCGCCTTCCATTACTGTATCATCCGGTACAATCATTACCTTTGCATCAAGACCCGCATTACTTAATATTTCAGGAATTTCTGTCTTTAACAAAGATACCTGCACCGGATTTACTCTTAAGGTAATTTTTGATTCTTCCTTTGAAAGACCTTTCAATATTTCCGAAATATTCTCCAATATAATTGTAGGATCCTGCTGTAATTCTTTTTTAATAATTTTTTTTGCAATATCAACACTTATTTCCATAATATCAGGGGCAATACTGTCAAAAACTTCCTGCTTTGCTCCTAAAAAAGATGTTATTGCGTTTTTAACTTCTTCGATATCTTCTTTTGCCTGTGATAATCCGTCATTATAACCTTCTTTTGCTGCAGATTCTTTTATACTCTGCGCCTCTTCTCTTGCACGCGAAATAAGGTTTCTGTCGTCAATTCGCCTAAAACCTCTTCTTCTATCTCCGCGTCTGCGCTCCTGACGCTGTTTGAAATCTATGTTGTCAAGATTGAATAGATCTATTTTATCATCTTCAACCTTTACTTCAGGCATTGTTTCCTGTTTTTCTGCCTGTTTTTGTTCAGCAGAAACCTCCGTATGTCTGCTTGAGTTCTTTTTTATAATCATGATTAATTATATTATACACTATCTTCAAGGTGTGTGGCAATAATATTTGCAACTTTTGGAGGAATTTCATAATATTCCCCCTCCAAAGCAGTGAATACAAACCGCTTTACCTTACTGCGCTCCGAACGTAAAGTATATTCCATTTTTGATCTGTCTAAATATTGCGCAACATTTTGAATTTTATTTATGATTTTTGACGGGGTAATATTTTGATTTATGCCGGGAAGATTTGTCCTAATCTCCTGCAGACATCTGAGTGCAGCTCCAGGATCAACTTTTGAATCTAAATCAGACATGCCCATAAATTTAATTACGGACTGTGCATCATCGGCTTTAAATTTGTCCAAAAATGTCTGGACTTTTTCCTGCTTCATTCTCTGAAACAACATTGCAAGAGTCGCAAGCTTTAAGACTTTTGCATCAGCTCCCAAAGGCGCAGGTCCTGAAGGTATTTGAGAATTCTGGGGCACTGGTTGCCCCTGAACCTGACTCTGCTCCTGTGCTGCCTGTTCGGCTGCGGCCTGCTGCTGCATCATTGTGTCGATATTTGACTGGCTTGCAGCTTTTTCCATCAACCCTTCATCTATTAAATTCTTGTCCTTCAATTCAGCAATACAATCAAGCCAGGTCTTTTTTACATGGTGTTCTATCAACTGTAAACACTGATCCTGCGGTAAATTTTGATGAAAAGCGTTTTTAGCTATCTCAAAAATTGTGTATGCAATCTTTTGCATAACAGGATCCCAGTATTGCTGCGGAATGCCAGAACGAACAAGGTCTACTGATTTATGAAAAGACCACTCGGCAATAATTTGTGTAATCATGACTGCCTGGTCAAGGTTAAATCCTAAAGATTCATCATCATATAAGGCCTGACCTGCAACTGTTGCAAAATTCAACAAAGTATTCGCAACATAATTTTTCTGATTGTCGTTAAAATCAGCCGGTATCAATTCCAGAGCCTGCTGGGCTAAATTCTGTGCAAAACCTTTATAATCAAATCCTTGTATTGCCATTTTTTCATAAAGAGGGTAAGAAGATAGGAAGTTAGGAAGATATGCCGTTTACTAAAATAAATCTTCTTGCCATAATCTTTTATTAATAAGCTTACCCTCTTACCCTCCTATCTTCTTATCTTCTAAAAAATTACCCTTGTTCAATCCAGCTTTTAATCTTTTCGCCGGCTTCTTCATCATCCGCACCTGAAAGTTCTGCAGACAGGCTGGAAAGTGTATCTGCAAGCTGTGCCGGATTTTGCTGTTGTATATAGCCTCTCTGCTGTTGTTCAACAAGACCCTGAGCAAGTTCTGACTGTCTTTCTGTTAATTGTGCAGCACGTTGATTTATATCAGATAACTGTTGTTCCTGCTGGGCAGTTTTTTGTCTTAACATCTCAACTTCACGTCTGTTTGCTTCCTGAACCTGCTGAACCTTATTAGAAATTGCTTTAAATACAATTACAAGACCTATACCGCACAAAGCTATTGCAAGCCACCATGGATTTCCTGTTTCATCCGGTTTTGGAAGATTTGCAGGTCTGTCGGATGCAAGGTAAGGATCTGTTGAATCTGAAAATGCTATTGATACATTTTCAGGATCTACCTTAGGACTTGCAGCTTTTGCAATCAATTCTTTTAATTCTTCAAGTGTTGTATTTGCCGGAAGAGCATTTTTATCTAATGTTACGGCAATTGAAATATCTTCAACAACTCCGGGTTTTATATATTCATTAGTCTGGGTTTTTGTAACTCCGTACTGTGTTTCTCTTGCTGTACGCGAATAATTTCTGTTCTGACTTGAATCTGATGAACCGTTAGGCAGACCGTTTGGCAGATAAACACTCACTGCATTCACATTTCTGTTGGTATCATTTGTCTGGTCGCCCAAACCTTCTGAGAATGTCTGCTCTGTAACAGAAGCCTTTCTTTCTGGATCATAATCAATCGTAAATTTTTCAACTGGTGCCTGACGTAAAAATGTGCTGACTGTTGCAACGTAATTTCCCTGTCCGATAAGCCTGTCTAACTGCTGGTTGACTTTTGTAGTCATATACCGGTCATTTTCTTCCAAACGTCTGAGCATTTCATCTTCAGCGTTCATAATACTGTGATAAGTATTTCCGTTAGTGTCGGTTATCGCAATATTATCAGCAGTCAAGCCTGTCACGCTTCCGAGTAAAAGGTTTGTTATTGCTTTGACCTTTAACTGATCTAGTTTTGTTGCATCTTTTGCAAGAGTAATCTGTACTGTTGCAGTTACAGGTTTTTGCATAGATGTAAACATTGTCTGCTCGGGAATTGAAATAAATACTGATGCATTGTCAACCCCGTCAATTCTTCTTATAAGTCTTGATAATTCTCCGTTGATTGCTCTTGATAATCTGATTTTCTTATCTTCTTTTGTGGAGGTGAAATCGCCTTTATCAAAAATTTCAAGACCTACATTCTGATCCATTAGCCCGCTCTGGACTATTTGTATGAGTGCTAAATCTCTATCTGTTGTATAGCAGGCTTTTCTTCCTGTTTTACAGTCGCCTTTTTTCAAATAAAGAATTGATTTTGTACCATCTAATCTTCTGCTGACCGCAATATCATATTTGGCAAGAAGCGCCTGAATTTCAATAGCTTTGCCTGCATTATCGGTTGTTAGAAGGTCAACATTTTCTTTCAGAGGCTCGCCTGTAATTTCTGTTCCGTTAGCTGGTTTTTTGGATGCTCCCACAATACTGATTGTAACGACAAGTGCCAGAAATAGTACAACCGCACCGATTATACCATATAATAAAGGTTTATTCTCCAGTATCTTTGAAAAATCCATTCTTTAACCTCTTAGCATTTGTCAAATATTTTTTGACATTATTTTTTAGCCCAAGTCTTTTGTTAATTTTCCTAATCTTTATTTATTTTACACCTGAATTTGCATAACTTTGTCATACGCCTGGATGACTTTTCCGGTAAGCTGGGTTGCTACGTTAATGCTTATTTCAGACTTTGCCATAGCAGTCATAACGTCATGGATATCAACATTTCCGCTTCCGGACATAACATCTTTCAGCAGATTATCAGGAGCGTTAAGCTCGGCATTAAGGTTTTCCACTAACCCTGACATAACTTGTTTGAAATCCGGAGATGCTTTATCCTCTACACGTGACATTCTTGCTGAAGGCATATTGCCAATTCCGGTATCAAGCTTAGTGTGCTGAATTCTCCCTGCCAGATCGTATTGCGGATAGAAGCTGTCCATTTAATTTACCTGCCTTTCTATAACTATCATAGCGTATACATCTCGAAATTAATATACCTTACAGGCAAAAATCATCTAAATTCAGTAGAGAAAAGAGTGAATTTAAGTCAAATTTACTACCTGTCATTACTGGATTTAATGATTTTTTCTAAAAAAGCAAGTCTTAAAGCATCTATTCCGCTTCAAGTTCACGTCTGATATCTTCAACTGTTACATGCAAGACAGGAGAATTTTCATCTTTTCTCAAAACTACATTTGTTATACCTGATTGAACAATAAATCTTTTGCACAAAATACATATAAAGTTATGTCCCCAGATATACATTGTAGAACCCTTACATCTGTCCTGTCCTGCCTGTATAATAGCGTTTTGCTCGGCATGAATTGATCTGCAGGTTTCATATTTCGTGCCTGATGGGATATTATGCTTAATTCTATAGCATTCTCCGCGCTCATAACACGATTCAACTTTAGATGGCGTTCCGTTATAACCTGTTGCCTTAATTTTTTTATCATCCCCGACAATAACTGCACCTACCTGCGCTCTTATACAATTAGATCTGCTTGCACATGTTTTTGCAAGGTCTAAAAAATAATCTTCCCATGATTTGATTTCCATATTAATTCCTCCTTAAACTATTTTAGTATAAAAGAATACCCCTTGCAAATATATTCAATATATTATATTATAAAAATTATGTTTAATTTATTTAAGAAAACTTCGCTCAAAACTATTGACAAAACAGCGTTAGATAAAGAGATTGTAGAATTCAAACAAAATGGTACAACAGGTGATGATAAAGGTATTATAATTTCTCTTACTTCATTCCCCCAAAGAATGTATGAAATTCATTATACTTTATATTCGCTCTTGACGCAGAGTGTAAAACCGGCTAAAGTCATACTCTGGCTGGGGGAAGAACAATTCCCTAATCTTGAAAAAGATATCCCAGAAAAAGTTTTAAAACTTAAAGAAAACGGACTTGTGATAGGATGGTGTAAAAATCTGTATTCATACACTAAATTAATTCCAACACTCAAACAATATCCGGAAAATATTATTGTTACTGCAGATGATGATATCTATTATGAAAAAGACTGGCTTGAAATACTTATTAAAAACCATGAAACAAATCCAGAAACAATAATTTGCCACAGAGCACACAAAGTTAAGCTATCCAAAAACGGAATTGCTCCATACAAAAAATGGCCTAAAAAAATTAAAACAGGCAAAGCATCATATCTAAACTTTTTAACAGGTGTTGGAGGTGTTTTATATCCGCAGAACTGTTTTTATAAAGATGTATTAAATGAAAATCTGTTTATGGAACTTGCTCCTAAAGCCGATGATGTCTGGTTTTGGACTATGTCTGTATTAAATAAAACAAAAACAATTGTTGCAAAAAACTGTATCAGAGAACTTACCTATATTAATCCCGATAGAGAAAGAGGTTTGACTAACGAAATTACATTATTCTCTTCAAACAAAAAAGGCGGTAATGATTTGCAGATTGAAAAAGTTCTTAATCATTATCCACAAATTCTGGATATATTAAATGAAAAAGACTAATCAACCAGTTATTGTCTATAGTTTCTGATACCTGTTGTAATCATTGAAATACCATATTTATCACAGACATCAATAATTTTCTGATCCTTTACAGAACCTCCGGGCTGTATGATTAGACTTATTCTGCCCTGTACAGCAGAATAGATACAATCTTCTGCATGAATAGCGGCATCCGATGCAAGCACTGCTTCTTTTGAATTTTCACAAGCATAATTTAGTGCATGCTCAACTGCAACTATTGCATTTGTCTGCCCCTGAGAAATTGCTGAAGTCTTAAAATCTCTTGCAATTACTGCAGAATTTGTTTTTGCATACTTTACGACTTTCCACGCAAAAACGGCATCTTCTATCTGTTCTGCTGTCGGCTTTTCACGTGTTACAACCTTAAACATATCTTTATCAAGTTCGCTGGAATTACTATCCTGAACGAGAGTGCCAAAAGGAGACATAATAACTTCTTCACGTGTTAGTTTACGGTATTCTTTCAAAGAAGTATTCAATTTTACAAGCTTTATGTCAGAATTGTCCTCAAACAGTTCTACTGCTTCAGGTGTAAAATCAGGAGCTATAACAACCTCTACTGACATTGAATTAAGATGTTTCGCAACCTCAGAATCTACAGGCTTGGAAAAACCTACTGTGCCGTAAAATGAACTTACAGGATCACAGTCAAATGCTTTTGTATAAGCGTCATAAATTGAACGGCCGAGAGCAACACCGCAAGGTTTTGTATGCCTTATTATTGAAACAGCGTTTACATCATAAAATTCACTTACAATATTAGTAGCTTCTGTTACATTCAATATATCGTTAAAAGATAATTCCCGTCCGTTGATTACCTCGTAATCTACCATTCTATCTGATTTATATATAGCACCTTTTTGATGAGGATTTTCTCCGTACTGTAAATCTTTTACTTTTTCGAAATTAAATGTCTTAAATGGTTTTTCTCCGGTTTGTTCTGCTAACTTTGATGAAATTAATCTATCATAATTTGATGTAAAATTAAAAGCCTTCGCTGCAAGCTTTAATCGTCCGAATTCATTAGCATTCAATGCTATATAATAATCAATTTTGTCAGTAATAACTGTTACATTCTTGTAATTTTTTGCCCCGGCACGCAAAAGTGCTAGCCCTACAATATTAATCTTATCTATCATTTCAGATACATCAGATGACTCTGATATAATTTTGTCGAAAGGACAAATATTTACAACTACCATATCAAATGATTTTACAGCTAGTTTTTCCAGCTCATTTAATGCTTTAACCTCGGAACTGTTAGACAAAATACCTGCCAGAACAGTTTCATTAAAACCTTCCAATTCCTTTACAAGAAGACCTGACGATACTGAAAACTCTGCAATATCAATAACATCTATATCTGAATTTTTTAACAATTCATATGTATCGCCGGAGGCGACTATTTCATAATCAAATTTTTCTACAAGATTTTTTGCAAAATCTATCAATCCTACTTTATCATATACACTTATAAATGCTCTTCTTTTCATCTTTTTACCATAGCTTACAACTGCTTTCGAGGCGCTTGTTACTTGTTATGCATTAACTTGTTCTACTTTTGTATTACCGCTTTATCTAGTCAACGCACTCGGGTATTTCCGTCCTGAACTCGTTTCAAAATCTTTGACTTGTCCCTCGCACCTTTTTTGCTTTATAAACTTTCCTTTCTTTTCACCGTAGCTTACAACTGCTTTCGAGGCGCTTGTTACTTGTTATGCATTAACTTGTTCTACTTTTGTATTACCGCTTTATCT
>CALVEO010000005.1 GCA_944326615.1 Candidatus Gastranaerophilales bacterium
TATTCACCTCGTAAACGCTGCGCGTTTACGTTGGCAGAGGTCTTGATTACCTTAGGAATTATCGGCGTGGTGGCTGCTATGACGATGCCTGTTTTAATTTCTAATTATCGCAAAAGCGTTGTTGAAACCAGACTTGCAAAAGTCTACTCTACAATGAACCAAGCCATAAAAATGGCTGAAGCAGATTACGGAGATGTCAGCGGGTGGGATAAATTTGAATCTCTTTATGAAAAAGATGAAAACGGAAATAATGATACTTCAAAACCAATACCAAATACGGAATATTTCAACAAATATTTCAGACCATACATTTCGCCATTAAAAATTGCTAATGGAAAAGTAAGTGTATTAGTTTATTTTCAAGATGGAAGTCTGTTTTCATTTGGTCCAAGTTCAATGATATTTTATCCTGACGCAAAAAATTACGAAAAAGAAGTAGATGAAGACGGAAATATAACGGAAAAATCAAAAAAAGACAGAGGTAAAACAAGCTTTACATTCTATTTCAACCCGACAGATAATACAACTAACAACAAATATCATTACGGGAAAGGAATTGAACCTTATAAAGTACGATGGGACGGAACGGAAGAAACGCTTAGAAATGATAACAGTCTTGGATGTAAAGAAAATGTCAGCAACGAAAGGGCCTACTGTACCGCGCTAATTCAAATGAACGGATGGAAAATTCCAAAAGATTATCCGATTAGATTTTAAACAACAAAAAAGCGGCTTTTGTTAACGAAAGCCGCTTTTTTTATTTTAAGTTAAATATTAATTACAAGCACAAACCATTTCCATATCGCTTGCTACAGAAACTACATTTGAAAAATTATAGTTTTCTACAAGATCACTTTGTTCAAAATAAACACAGTTATCAATAACAAGTTCATCACATTGTTTTAATGTCAATAATGAAAGATTTTTAGCTGTTTTTGAATCTGTTATAAGTCTGTGAACTTTCATATTTTTAGGGAATGATGTAATTTTTGTACTTTTTACATTAAATACATTTGCTCTGATATCTGTATTTAATTTTTCAATATTGCTTTTTTCGATGCTTAAAGAATCAGTCCAGATATGTTCCGGCAATTTACCGATTTTTGCACCAGTCATGTTTACGGAATTTGCATCAATAGCTGATTCAATCTTTTTAATTTCAGCGCCTGACATATCGAGAGTATTTGACACCCAGCCGATAGACAATTTGCCGATAACACATTTTGACAAATTCAAGCTGCCTTCGATGTGGCCTAATTCGAGACTTTTAATTTCGCAGCCTGATAAATCTAAGTCTCCGCCCTGATAATTGTTAATTAATTCCTGATAATCTCTTTTCATAATAAAAACCTCCAAATTTTTATATCTATATAATATACATATAATTTTTTAAAATTTAATCCTCCGGTTATATGTTTTTTTTAAAAATTCAAATACTTTTCAAGATAATTACATGCATAATCAAGCCGTTGTTTGTCATGCAAAAACCACAAGCCAATAAGACATTCAAAAGCTGTTGCAAGACGATATTCTGCCTGTATCTGACGCCTGCCGACAGGTATCGGGAGATTTCTTGCGCGGCGGACAATGTCTTTTTCTTCATCAGTCAAAATATTTTCAAGATAATGAAGAAGTTCTGCCTGAAAAGATGCTTTTACATTTGTGGTTGTAATTTTGTGCAGTTTTGTGGAATTATTTGTCAGCCGGACGGTTTTTTCACGTATAAAAATTTCCCATACAGCATCACCAATATAGGCATAATTCCTTAAATTCATTTCTTCCATAAAAAGAGTTTACTACAAATATTGTATTTAATAAAAAATTATGAGATAATTTTTTTATAAAAAGAGAGGACTTATGAAACAAAAAGTTTTAACATTAGGGATTTGCATAATTTTAACAGGAATATGTGCAAACGCTTCTGATACCATTCCTGCAGAGACCAAAATTTTTGCGGAAAATCAAAATCAAACCTGTGAATGCAATAAGAGTACAAAATGCTTAGATTTGATGACTTCTATGTATAACAGGCGGGCTGCATTATATAATGTTTTAAATCTCTCAAACGACCAGCAGAAATGTAAAGATGTTATTGACAAAAAACGTTATGAAGAATTAGGCAGGATTTTTGCACAATATGAACAGGAAAAATTTGTCCTCTCAAACATGTGCAAACATAATGCAAGCAAACAGGCAATAAAAAAACAAGAGCGTGTTGTAAAAGATATTGCAAAATGCATGAAAAAAACAGGCGAAAAATATGATAAAGAATTCAAATCCGTTTTAAATTCCGAGCAGAGAGGTAAACTTAATACAATAAGAAAAATGGAACGGAAAGAAATCAAATACTGTCTTAAGAAAAAAGCTTTCTATGAACGCGACCCCAAACTCCGTCCTTTTGGAGAAAAAATGTATTACGGAGAACAGAATAACGTTCTTTGCCCGGTACACAAAAAATGGCATTTATTCGGCTACAAACACAAAATAAAAGAAACTACAGAGTAAATAAATTAAACAAATGATGATTTTTATTTAAAAATCATTACAATATTTATATGAAGAAATTACTTGTCTTAATCTTAATTTCAATTTTAACAGCACAGAATTGTTATGCCTGGGGCTGGTTCGGGAAAAAAGATTCCGACAAAAAAGAAGTTTCGACAGAAAATATTGAAATCGAAAATCAAGGTAAAGGTTATGCCGGCACACTGCCGGATGTTACAAAAAATTTCAGGACAAACGAATCAAAAGTAACAAAACCCGTATTTGAAGAATCAAAAAATTTTAATTCATCGGATGAAATAAAACCCATCCCTACAGATAACCCTGCATTTGTAAACATAATGCTTAAGCATGATAAGAGATCACCATATTTAAACGATATATATGGTGATATTCTCCCGCAGCTTGAAAATATACTTAAATGTATAGATGATAACAAAAACGTACAAATTTTTAATGCAAAAGTATTTTTCTTCAACAAAACAGTAGAATATTTACAAACTAAATATGCAGGGAAACCTGAAAGCAATTACCTTTCATTTGCAAAGCTTCTGGAACTTAACACACACACAAAATCCGTTGCGACTTTGCGCCGCGAAGCTGAAAAATACAGGCCTTATCTTGCCTACACAGGTTCAGGGTATTTGTATAATGAAAATGTAATAAACCAGCAGCTTGAATATCTAAAAACAGAAATTCAGGATACTATTGTAATATTAAGAGAAGAAAAGTAATTATTACTTAATCCCCCATTTTTCCTGCATCCTGTTAAGGCGTCCTTTAGCTTGCAAACCTTCTATAACATAATTAACTCTGTTCATAAGTCTGATAGAATTCTCATCTTTTCGAAAAGCAGCAGCATAAGGCTCTTTTGAATATCTTTTTGGCAAAAGTTTTACTGATTTGTCATTAACCGCAAAACCCAGAAGTATAGTATCATCAGCAACAATTCCCTGCGCTTTACCTGCCTTCAAGGCTCTATAAGCCTGTGCATAAGTTTTATACCCTATAACTTTAACTTCCGGAACATTTCTTCTAAGATTTCTTTCACTTGTTGAGCCGAAAACAATAATAAGTCTTTCACCTTCAAAATCGCTCAAAGATGTAGCCTTGCTGGAACTATTAACAAGAATAGCCTGTCCTGCCATATAATAAGGAGTTGAAAAATTTAAAATTTGTTGTCTTTGATTAGTAATAGACATAGCAGCAATAAGCATGTCTACATCACCGGAATTAAGTTTCATAATTCTATCAGAAGCTGATACAGGCACAAATTGCACTTTATTTTCATTTCCGAGAATATTTCCTGCAATAATTTTTGCAAGATCAATATCATACCCTATAAGGCTGCCGTCTTTGTCTCTAAAGCCAAACGGCGGCGCATCATCACGCACACCTATAATAATTTTATCACGCTTCATAATCTTGCTTAAATCATCACCTACATCTTTTTTCTTACCGCAGCCGCAGCAAAAAAGACATAATAACAATACTGCTAAAATAACCTTTTTCATCATAAAAAAATAATACTTTAAACAAAAAGAAAAAACCACCATTATTTAGAAGATAGGAAGGTAGGTTATTTGGCAGATGGAGGACCGGAGGTCAAACGGATTTAGAGGGTAGGAAGATAAGAAGGTAGGAGGGTAGGCTGTTTTATGGGCAAAAGCTTATCTTCCTATCCTCTTAACCTCTTAGCTTCTGAATTGTACCCCACCCCTTCCCCTGCCTAATCAGGGAGGGGGAGCGTGCCGCTCCACCCTCCAAATGGGTTTTGGCTTAGAGCATTACTTGATTTTTGCTTCTAATTTGTCAAGACGGGATTTTAGTTCTTGATTTTCTTTTTCTAACGCGGTTACGCGGGAATCAAGTTCTTTTATTGCATTTATCACTGCATAGAACATGTCTTCCATACGAATGGTCAAGAAGCCGTCGACCCCTTTTTTAACCGCATCTGGAAAAACTTTTTGCAAGTCCTGTGCAATTACGCCGACATGAGGGGTTTTCTTTTCGTCTTTTTTGAAGGTATAATTAAATACTTTCAACTGACGAATCTTATCTAAACCGGATGTGTTTGCTGTGCCTACATATTTTAAGCGGCGATCGGAAAACACTGAATCACTATGTGAAAATTCCCCGTCAGAATTATAATAATTATACATTTCAGAACTTTTAGACAAATTAGCAACCTTCAAATTCCCGTTTTCATCTGTTGCAAATGCTGATATATCGTCATTATTACCGGCAAAATTCTTTCCTCCAGATCCGCCGGCATATGCCATTTTTGCAACTATAATACCTTTTACAATTAAATTTCCATTGATTACAACTCCTGTATCAGTTACTCCGAGATGACTATCAACCTTTAACTGATTCATAGAGTTATGTACCTCTAATACTGCAGAACCAGCGTTAAAATTTGAACGACTGCCTATAAAAACGCGTTCGTCATTGTCACTTTCCGCATCAGAACCAAAATTTGGACCGGAATTTGCACCGATACATATTTTATTACTGCCGGTCACACGGGAACAGGCAAGGGAACCAATGGCTGTGTTATTACTACCGGCTAACAAGGATTTCAAAGAGTTTGGTCCAAGTGCAACATTTGATGAACCATTATCTAAATTTGTTAATGAATAATAACCAATACCTATATTGGGTGTATCAACTGAAGTAGTATTTATTTTATAAAGTGCACGGGTACCTATAGCTATTGATTCATTTGTCGCATCGGCAGTACCCATTGCTTCTGTACCTATAGCAATATTATTGCCTTTAGAAGACAGATAACGGTGAGTAACAGATTTTGCTCCGTTACCGATTGCTATTCCGTTTAACCCTTTGGATTGAGCCTCTCTACCTATAGCTATACTATTCTCTCCATACGCTTTTGCTAAATAAGGGCCGATTGCAAGAGAATAATCGCCGTATGTCTCGGCCTCATCACCTATAGCTATAGAATATTGATTTGAAGAAATTGTTTCGGTGCCTATAGATATTGAATTTACCGCTTTCGCGTTTGAATCCCGACCTATTGCTATACTTTTACCGCCATTTGATATTGAACTTGTACCGATTGCTATGGAATCGCCTATGGTACCACCACTGCCAGCATCATAACCGGATTGGGAAGCGCTGCCTATAGCTATTGAGCGTAAACCTACTGTATAAGCCCCACTAAGTGCTGCACCGCCATCCTGCTCGTCTGTTGTCATTGAACTTCCAATAGCGATTGAACCGTTACCATAGGCCGTCGATTGATAACCGATGGCTATAGATTTCGCAAGATTAGCTGGGAAACCTGAAACAACATTATTTGAATTTGTGCCGATCGCTATATTATCTGTTCCGGCTGTATTACCCTGCAAGGAATTTGCGCCAATTGCGACATTACCGCTGCCGGTATTAGAGTTCAATGCATTGGAACCTATTGCGGTATTTAAGCTGCCATCGGTATTAGTAGCTATTGCATTATGACCGATAGCTACATTATCGTCACCTGCTGTATTCGCTGATAACGCATTAATGCCTACGGTTGTATTACGTTCACTGTTCTCGTTCGGACGGGTATTGCTTAAATATAAATTATTTCTTTGGTCAAGACTTAAACGGCCCAAAATTGATGCACCCTGTTTAAATAAAATATGACTGAAAGTGCTGTTGTCTGCTACATTGATGAGTAACTTGGTATCGGCATCATCGCCGGTTGTGTCGTGCTGCCCGATTAATGCCACCTGCTGTTCGCCAGCGCCAAAATACGCATCTGACCCGTTCGTTGAATAGCGCCAGGGTGATGAATAATCTGATTTGTTACGCGTTGTCATTACAGGCGCCATGGCCGCCAAAATGATACTCATGATTAACATCACGACCATCATTTCCGCTAAAGTAAACGCCCCGTAACAGCTTTTTTGCTGCTTCCAAAATTTCCTCATAAATTACCCTTTCTCATACAGAAAACTAACTGTTATAAAAACAGTATATCTGCATTTTTATATTATCTTTCATTCCTTATATTTCCATTATAACCATTTTTTAGAATTTTGCAACATTATTAACATAAGATGATTTTTTTTCTAAATATATATTTACATTAAAAAAATGTTTGCTTGCAAATAGCCCGACAGAATAACCGCTTACGGTAATGTTTATATAGCAGAATAAAGTACATAATCTAGTATTAGTTTGTTTTTTAAAAATATTTTTGGGGTTTTTTCAAAAAAAGCCCATAACACAAGGAGGTAAAAATGACTATTAAAAAACTGACTGTGGCAGCTGCAATTGCCGTTGGAATAGCAACGTGTTCCTTGAATCAGGCAATGGCGGCTTGTCCCTGCGAAGCTCCGGCCACTCCGGCGCCATGTGCAGAACCATTACCTGTAGTAACAGGTCCGGCTTGTCCATGTGAGACGGCAAAACCTAATACATGTACAAAATGCAATAAATCATTGCCTGACTGCGACTGCCAGAAACCGGATCCATGCGCAGATCCTTGCGATCCATGTGAAACTGAAAAAAAATCAGACTGCGGATGCCCGGATGAAATAAGCTGCGATCAGCCGGCAGAACCTGCATGCGCTGTTTGCCCGCAAACAGGAAAACCTGACAGAAAAGACATGAAACAGGTTTATGGTTATCCTAACGCTATTTACGGAACCAATAACTACATAGGCCAGCCTGCAAATTCAATCTTCTCGACAGATACACCGCTTGCAGGCACACCAAGAGTGCTTTCATCAAATATAAACGGTACAACTGTATCTTCTCAAGGTCAGGTTACAGGCGCTGCAACCCAAATGCCATGTCTGAACGAAGCTCCGACAAGACATAACGGTATTCCAATTGACAGAAATGACAGACTAATGGACGGCAACAATTGTCCGATTGACTTCCAGTCAACTAACTCAATTGATGCTGTAAGAAAATCTTTCGTTCCATACGAAATCCCTAACCAGGTTATGCAGACAACAGGTGCTGCTGCAAACCTCGGCGGATGTCAGTTTCCGGATGTTCCAAACGGATTCTGGGCTGCATGCGACATTGATAAATTAGCTATAAACGATGTTGTAGTAGGTTATCCTGACGGATACTTCAAACCTAACAGAAATATTTCTCGTGCAGAATTTGCAACAATTCTTGTTAAAGGATTTAATCTTGATAAATGCGATATGCCAAGAGAAGGTCTGTTTAAAGATGTTCCAAAAAGCAACTGGGCTAATGCCGCAATTGCAAAAGCTGTTGATGAAGACCTGTTAAAGGGTTACCCCGATGGAAATTTCAAACCTAACCACCCTGTAACAAGAGTCGAAGCTTTGACAACAATTGCTAAAGGTATGACCTGCGACATTGACCAGTGTAAAGCTGATGAAATCTTAAGCAAATACGCAGATGGAAATTCTATTCCTAACTGGGCAAGAATTCCGGTTGCTAAATCACTTGAAAACGGTGCTTTAAAAGATTCACCAAATCCGAATATGATTATGCCTAACAAAGAAGCCACACGTGCAGAAGTAGCTTCAATGATGCAGACAGTTCGTGTTGCATTAGGTTATGACACTAACCCGAAAACCGCAAACAACATCTGTCCTGCTTGCCCTGTAAACAAAAATGCTTTTGTTGAACAGGAAGAAATTGTTAAAATTCCTACATTAAAAGTTAAAATGATTGACCAGTTAACCGCAAAATCATCTCACGTAGGACAATACTTCAGAGCAAACACTCTTGAAGATGTAACAATTAACGGTGTAACTTATCCTTGCGGTTCTACCGTAACAGGACAGGTTGTCGAAGTTATAAGACCTTCCGGATGCGATAAAGGTGCGTTAAAATTGTCTTTCACCGAAATTAAAAACGGCGACTGCAAAACAAAACTGCCTAAACAAATTTTGCAGGCACAGGTTAACAAATCAAAACAGGTTAACCCTGTTGCAAGATTGGTAGAAATGCCATTTACACTAGCAGGTTCATTAGTTGGTGTAGCAGGCAGAACAGTCGGCGGTGTTGTCACAAACCTCGGTAACGCTGTTGAAAACGTTTCTAACGATGCAGGTTATATGTTAGGCCACGTATTCCAGGGACAATTCGGCGCTGCTGCACGTAACTTAGGCGATGGCTTATGGGAAACAGTTAAAGCTCCTGTTGATGTTACAAGAACGGCTCTATCAGGTACAATGGGCTTATTCCAGACTACAGGCGACGAATTTGCTTACCTTGTTGACCCGCGCGGATACAAAATCTCCGCTGTAAATCCAAGAGAACACATTACTATTGCATTCGGCTGCTCTGAATAAATCTGCAGCACCAGCACAGTACAATTTGTTCGAAGCCTGGGGAAAACCGGTATCTTTTTAAGATACCGGTTTTTCTTACAATGACAGAACAAGCTCATGCAAAACTCAAATGACGTCTGGAACGGCTACACTGCCATACAATGACTTAAAAAATTTATGCAAAACCCAATATGATGGGTGTAGCGGCACGCTCACCCTCCCCGAATGGAAAGGGAGCGTAGCCGCTGCACACGATACCTAGGTCTTGCATGAACTTGTTATATCACTACAAGAAGGTAAACTTCGACAATTAGAAAATAAGCTTTTTAATGTAAACGACCTACCTTCCTAACTTCTTACCTTCCTATCTTCTAAACCAGCTTGACATCCTGACATCCGATCTTTCGTCTGCCGCATAGCTTACCTTCTTACGCTCTATATATCCTAGCAAGCAGTTTATGTGTTAATAAAATATTTATAAAACCTGTATAACTGTTTAATCTCCTCGTCAGTCAGATTGTCCAAAGCTAATTCGGCTTTCATTTCTTCAATAGAGACAAAAGTGTCAAATCTAAAGAAATCCTGAACTTTAACATCAAGCACCTCTGCAAGTTTTGCAAGCGTCTGTGCTGTAACAAAGCTTTCGCCGCGTTCGATTTTACCCATATTTGTAACAGCAATATCTATTTTTTCGGCTAATTCTTCCTGGGATAGTTTTCGTTTTTGCCTTATAAGTTTAACGCGTTTGCCAAATCTTGCTTTTAAATCATCCATAAAATCTCCTTTACAAAGTTTAAATTGTATTGAAGAACTATTAAACTATATAAAAGATAATATTTAGTATTGGCATATTATCTTTAACATGATAATTTATATATTAAAGAATGTTTTTGTTTTTAAAATCCTATTTTAAAAATCTTAAAACATTTTTGTAGGAGTAGCAAAAAAAAGAAGGAGAAAAATTATGTCAACAACAAATGACAGAACAGCTCAACAGCAGAACCCAACAGATGATGATTTGAATCAGGATCAGGATCAACAGCAAACTGATGACGCAGGTAGTGGAGAACTTGGAACCGGTGGCGAAATGACTTTTACCCCTGCAAGCGGTTATATGAAGTTTAACCCGCGCAAATATGACAGAATACTTGGTGATATGCTCGATTTAACAAAGTAAAAAAATTAATTTATTTTTTATCCAGAACTTTAATCAAATGCCAGCCAAATTGTGTATAAACAGGTTTTGAAACTTCTCCGACAGGTGTTTCAAAGGCAGCTTTTTCAAATTCCCTCACCATTTGTCCGCGTCCGAAATATCCTAAGTCACCTCCGTTTTGGCCGGATGGACAAAGAGAATATGCTCTTGCATAATATTCAAAATCGCCGCCGTCATCAATTGCTTTTTTAATCTCCTGAGCCTGTGCAGCCGTTTTTACAAGGATGTGTTCCGCATGAACCTGAGTGTATTCTTCTGCCGAGACAACACCTGTTAACAAAAATACCATTACTAATAATTTACAAATATTTTTTATCATATACATATCCTATCTTTAATTTTCATTTTTACATATTACCCTGCAGGGCTAACCCTGTTACGCCCGTTTTTTTTCGCTTCATACAAAGCTTTATCCGCATCATCAAACATTTCCCAGGGTGTTTCAAATCCCGTATTCGAGCTTACACCGATACTTACGGTAACTTTTAAATCTCCCCCGCGGAATTTAAAATTGTAATTTTCAATAAGTTTTCTTAATCTTTCAAGTGGAACAACTGCCGTTTCAGCAGGAGTTTCCGTCAATATTACAGCAAATTCTTCACCGCCGTATCTGAAAACCATATCAGTCTGTCTGAAATTTTGAAGCATGTTATAGGCAAGCTCGCGAAGTACATAATCTCCGCAGGAATGCCCGTATGTATCGTTAAATTGTTTAAAAAAGTCAATATCTATAATAGCCAGACTCAGCGGGCTGTTGTAACGTTTTGCGCGCATGTATTCGCGTTCAAAATTACTCTCGAAATGCCTGCGGTTATATAATTTTGTCAATGTATCAGTAACAGACATGTGTATTGTACTTGAGTACATAAAATTAATCTTTTTGATAACCTCGGTTTTGTTTGCATCAGGAATATCAAAATTTCTGATAATATCTTCTATATTTTGCTGAATTTTATCCAATACATCAGATGGGATTTCAAAATTCGCAGGTTTTATATCTAAATTTTCCATAACCTTTCACCTTATTACATAATAACAAAAATATTGAACGCAATCCATTTTTTTGTTAAAATTAATGAGAATTATGAAACTGACAGCGCAAGAGATGCTTAACAAATTTTCAAATAATTCTTCACATCCGATTGAAGTGCGAAGACTCGCTTTAATGATTTTTAACGAGGCTGACAAAAAAATTTTTGAAATGGGGAAAAGAGAAAAAGAATACCTTGAAACTGCTGCATTACTGCATGACATAGGATATTTTAAAGAAGCAAAAGGACACAACAAACATTCAATGCACATGATTATTGAAAACGGCCTTGAAGGTTTTACACAGCAGGAAACGAAAATTATAGGATGTATATGCAGATACCATAGAGGCGGTCTGCCAGATAAAATTGAACATGAAATATACAACACGCTTGAAAAACAAGAAAGAAAAATTGTCAAACGTCTCGGCGGAATTTTAAAACTTGCCGACGGACTCGATAAAGATCATATAAAATTAATTGATGATATAAAAATAGATTATGATTTCAAAAATCAAATTGCAGAATTTATCATTTTTGCCCCGCGTCGAAAACCTGATATTAGAGCAGCAATAAGAAAAAGGGATTTGTTTGAAACAGGTTTTAAATGCCAGAGTGTAATAAAATTCAGCGATTAACATATTGTAAATTTTTTGTTACATTTCTCTTATTTTTGTAACATTTCTTCATGAAAAATACTTTATATATATAGGGAAAAAAATGAAAGGCTTGCTACAATCCGGAATTATAAACGGAAAGTCGTAAGATATGGTAAAATCATGAGTTTCGATGTTAATGTTTTGAGCACAAAACCGGTAATCAAAGCAGCGGCATCCATGCAAAATGACGGCGGTGCCGGAAATCTCGGTTACATGGCTCAAGGGGAAAAAGAAGAAAAAAAGGAAAGAAAATATTTAGATGAAAGCATCTTTATGAAAAAAGATGAAGGCGATATTTTCTCTTTCGACAAAGAGCCTGAAATGCCTGAAGAAAAATCACCGCTTTCAAAATTTATTGAACAAATTGTTTCTGTATTCAAAACTTTGTTAGGAAAAAAGTAAAAATTAAAAATGCTTATATCAAATCTTTTGTAACTTTATAGAGCATTTGCAGATGTTTAGTGTCTAATAATTTGATTATTGTAATTAACCTTTCTTCCTGTTGTTCTCTTGTCATGTCATAATCAAAATCAAACAACTCGGAATAACCTACATTTAATGCGGCTGCTAATTTTTCTATAACATCACAGGAAGGAAAACTCTTTGCAGTCTCAAGAATTGAAATATAGCGGAAATCGACTCCGACCATTTCAGCTAATTGCTCTTGCGTCAATTTTCTTGATTTTCTTAAATATTTCAAATTACTTGCAAATTTTTCTTTAAACATAAATCCTCTTATATAGTGTATAAATTAATTTATAATTTTATTACTAAATAATTTAAAGAATTATATTGACATTTTTCTAATTAATATATAGAATTTCATGTTGTAATTAAGAATTACATCATTGAATTTCAATATTTGACTTAGTAAAATGACAAAAATTAGCGTAATTATACCTGTATATAACAGCGAAAAATTTCTTAAAAAATGTTTAGACAGCATAATTAATCAAACCTTAAATGATATAGAAATTATCTGTATAGATGACGGATCAACGGATAAAAGCCTTAGAATTCTGAACAATTTTGCAGATAAAGACAATCGTATTACAATTATCAATCAGAAAAATTCAGGGCCTTCCGCTGCAAGAAATAAAGGGATTGAAAATGCAAAAGGTGAATATATTGGTTTTGTAGACTCAGATGACTGGATTGATTTGGATTTTTATGAAAAACTATATAACAGTGCAAAAAAACACGATGCTGATGTTGCCGTATGTGGAATAAAACGCCTGAGAAGCTGCAAATGGAAATATCATCTTAAAATAGAAAAAGAAGAATTTACAACCGATACAAACAAAAAATTGGTACTCTGTGATGTACCTGATAAATGTTATGTATGGAATAAAATTTATAAATTGCAAAAACTGATAGAGAAGAATATAAACTTTGAACAGGGAGTTTATTTTGAGGACAGATGTTTTACTGCAGAGGTGCTTGTATATTTAAAATCTCTTGTTACTGTACCTGATGTATACTACAATTACTGGACAAACCATAATTCTATTGTGAAGACAAAATCTGATAAAAAAATACAGGATTCCAAATACACAAAAGAAAAAATGATGAAGTTTTTAAATGACCATGATATTCATATAATTCATAAAATTAAAAAGTTCAAACTTTTCGGGCTTACATATTTAAAGATAAAATATTACAGAGATAAAAAAGAAATAAAATTATTTAATATAATTAAAATAAACGTTTAATTAAACTCTTTACAAATAAATTTCACGTATTAAAATAAGCGTGTTACCCCGATAGTATAAAAGGAGAGCTTTATGAAAATAGGATTTAAACCCCAAAAACTGGTACAAAATCTTGTGCTTGAAAAATTTGCCGATAACGGAAATACGTTAAAAAGAATTATTGAAATTCCCGGTAAAAAAGCAAAAACAGTAGAAATAACTTACAATAAAACAAATTTTATACCAACACAATGGTATGTAGCAAATTATAATGTTATGAAAAGAGACAGTCATAGTACACTTGTAAAGTCAATGAGTTCAACAAAAAGTTTTCCTGATGATGTTCACACAACAATTCAAAGGTTCGGGAGAACAGGAAAACCGGAAGAGCTTACAATTGATATTTCTAATGGAGAAGTTAACAAAACCGTAAAACCGATTAAAAATATTGAAAGAGCCGGAATTTAAATTCCGGTTTTTTAATATATATTAAAAAATCGATATTTATGTTATCATTTTTTTATGAAAAATAAAATAAAAATCGGACTTATAGGACTCGGCACAGTCGGCTCAGGCGTATTTAAAACTCTAAAAAATTTTGATAATATAGAAATCGCAAAGATTGCGGTCAAAAATATTAACAAACCGCGTAATATTGAAGGGCTTGATAACTCTCTGCTAACTGATAACCCTTGTGAAATTGTTAAAAACCCTGATATTGATATTGTTGTAGAACTTATAGGAGGGCTTGAGCCTGCGTTTGATTTGATTGCAGAAGCGCTGAAAAACGGCAAACATATTGTTACCGCAAACAAAGAACTTCTGGCCAAACGCGGTGAAGAAATTTTTGCGATAGCTGAAAAATATAATAAAGTAATTCTATATGAAGCCGCAATTGCAGGCGGTATTCCGATTATCATGCCGGTTAAAACAATTCTTGCAGGCAACAAGATTAACCATATTGAAGCTATCGTAAACGGAACAACAAATTATATTCTTACAAAAATGGATGTTGAAAGTGCGCAATATGCAGATGTTTTGAAGGAAGCACAAAAACTCGGGTACGCAGAAGCTGATCCCACAGGTGATGTTGAAGGTTTTGATGCGGCATATAAAATCGCGACTCTTGCATCAATTACCTTTAACAAACGAATAAAAATTGAAAATGTTTATCGTGAAGGAATTACAAAAATCCGCGCAGAAGATATGAAATCAGCAAACGACTTAGGGTACAAAATTAAACTTATAGCTTCTGCACATCTCAACAATAATGGCGAAGCTGATGTAAGGGTTCATCCTATGCTTGTTTCAAAAAAATCAACCCTTGCACATATTGATTATGTAACAAATGCTGTTTCTTTAAGCGGACATCCTGTCGGAAGCATTACTCTTTCAGGCCCGGGCGCGGGAGAATTTCCGACGGCAAGCTCGGTTGTCGGTGATATTCTTGCAATAGCCGCGGAATTAAATACATCGGATTATATTCTGCCGATGATGAGATGCAGACATTCCGAAGATGCTGTAATGGTTAATATAGAAGATACAATTAACAAATATTATATATCAATTAACGCGCATAATAACAAAGGTGTTATAGGAAAAATAGGAACAATTTGTGCAAATCATGACATTAGTCTTGCAAGTATTGTTCAAAGATGCGTTTCTGACGACAATACAGCAGATATTACCGTAATCACCGAACTTGTAAAAGAAGAAAATATGCGAAATGCGATAAAATTGATTGAAGCTGACGGGAATAAGGTTAACAGCCTTATAAGAGTACAGGTCTAATAAAAACCCCTCACCCGAATTTCTAACTTTCGCCTCAGCTCAAGTTGAAATTCTGCCCTCTCACAGAGAGAGAGGGCGTGTTATTCAATATTGTTATATGTTTCAATTATTGAATTTAATACTTCTTCGATATTATTAATAACATCATTATCAAAAAATCTAATAACTTTATAACCGTTTTGATTAAGAAATTCTGTTCTTGTTTTATCATATTCAACATATTTTTCATCAATATGCTGTGAACCATCGAGTTCAATGACAAGTTTCTTACTTAAATTTAAGAAATCAACAATATATTTCCCTATTGGCACCTGGCGTCTGAATTTTATATTGTTTAATCTTTTTCCCCGCAAATACTGCCATAGAATATTCTCACAATCTGTTTGATTTATTCTAAGATCTTTTGCATAATTTAAAGATTTTTGGGTATAATGTCGTGTCATAATAATATAATATCACAAACATGCCCTCTCTCCCTGTGAGAGGGCAGAATTTCGCCTTTGTCTGAAGGAGAAAGGCTGAAATTCGGGTGAGGGTTAAAATATAAATTGCCTTCTTTTATTTTTTATATTAAAATTAAAAAAAAAGAGGACAATATATGTATTACAAGGGTTTGATAAACACATTCAGAGAATATTTGCCGGTAACAGATAAAACTCCTGTTATCACACTTAATGAAGGCAACACACCGCTGATTAAGGCTGATAATCTTGCAAAAAAAATAGGTTTAGAGGCTGAAATTTATTTAAAATTTGAAGGCTGCAACCCGACAGGGAGTTTTAAAGACCGCGGTATGACAATGGCAGTATCCAAGGCAAAAGAAGATGGTTCTGATGCCATAATCTGTGCTTCAACAGGTAATACATCAGCCTCTGCCGCTGCATACGGCGCGAAAGCAGGAATGAGAACGTTTGTATTAATCCCCGACGGCTACATAGCACTGGGAAAACTCTCTCAGGCAATGATGTACGGAGCAGAAATTATTGCAATACAAGGGAATTTTGACGAAGCTCTTGAAATGGTTCGAAAAATTTCCGATAACTACCCGATTACCCTTGTAAATTCAGTAAACCCTTATAGAATTGAAGGCCAGAAAACCGGTGCTTTTGAAATTTGTAATGCACTGGGGCAGGCACCCGACTATCACTTTATCCCTGTCGGAAATGCCGGTAACATTACTGCTTACTGGAAGGGCTACAAACAATGGCATGAAGCAGGAAAAATTTCTTCTTTACCTAAAATGATGGGATTTGAAGCGGAAGGAGCCGCCGCAATTGTTAAAGGAGAAAGGATTATGCATCCTGAAACTCTTGCAACGGCAATCCGTATAGGAAATCCTGCAAGCTGGAAATTTGCAGAAGCCGCAAGAGATGAAAGCAAGGGTATGATAAATTTTGTAACCGATGAAGAAATAGTAAAAGCTTACAAAATGATAGCATCAACCGAAGGCATACTTGCAGAACCCGCGAGCGCAGCATCTGTAGCAGGCTTAATCAAAGTTAAAGATAAAATTAAAGAAGGAACAAAAATTGTCTGCATATTAACAGGCAACGGTTTAAAAGATCCTGATAATGCAATTAAATATTCAAATTCAGATGTTAAAAAGACACCTGTCGATATGACAGAAATTCTAAAGGCAATGAAAATATAACTTTATTTTCCTCTTAAATCTTCGGTAATAATTCCGCCTGAACCTCGGTCAATTTCACGTTTAATTGGTTTGTCGTTTTCGTCATACCATGTTTTTACGGCACCGCGTTCAACAATTTTTTCAATCCTTTTTCCGCTTTCTTCATACTGCATATAAGTTGTAATATTTCCCGGAAAAGAAGTAATTACTTCTGTTTTTTTTTGTCCGTTGTCATAGTAGTCGTAGTCATACTCGTCTTTTGTCGCAAGAACATTATGCTCATCATAAACAGAATCATTTTTATAAATCATTTTACCGAATTCGTCATAATGATGGCAGATTTCAAAATTTCTATCCCGCGCATAATCCATGATAAGACGGTTTTGTTTGTTGTAGCTCCTGAAAATCAAAGCTCCGTCAGGACATTTTTCATAAACAGACAGCCCGAATTCCGTCTGCTGCTCAATAACCTGAGTTCCGTCGGGCTTTATATAAGAAGGCGCCATCGGGTCTTTATTTTCTTTTTTTTCAAACGGGTTTACAAAAAAACTTTTAGCCATAATATTCATTATAACGTAAAAAATTCCTATAACTTTAATTTAATCCTCTATTTGAATTAAATTATGGTATAATTTTGTTATGAAAAAGTTTGTCTTGTTGTGTTTAATATTACCAAGCATTGCGGTCAGCGCAAACGAAATAACCGAAGATTATTTTGATATAGCTTCCAATTATGCTGCTTACGGTCAGTATAAAGAAGCAATGACTTATATTGATAAAATACTTGAGATTGAACCTTCAAATAGCGAAGCACAAGATATTAAAGCTATTCTTACACGTATTACAAACCCTGTTAATAAATCATATCTTACAACAACTGATAAAACAATACGCGAAGCACAAAACTTCAAAAAGCAGGGCGAAAAATCCAAACAAATTGAAACTCTTTCAAATACATCAAATGATTTTTGGGCAATGTATTCTCTTGCAGAATTGTATCGTGATAACAATGAATTTCAAAATGCAGTAAGCTTTTACAAAAAAGCTTCTGCCCTAAAACCTGATTTTTCGCAGAGTTATCTGGGGCTTGCTATTGCTTATAAAAATATGAAAGATTACAATAATGCACTGAATGCATTAAATAAATATTTAACATACAACAGGGAATCAGATATTGCATACGCAATGCGGGCTGAAACTAATATGCATTTGAATAATCTGCCGCAAGCTGAAAAAGATATTAAACAGGCTCTGGGAATAGAAGAAAATATTTCATATTTATTAACAGAAGCTAAAATTCTTTATGCTAAAGGAGATTATGAAGAGGCAAAAAGAAAATTTGAACTCCTTTCAAAAAATATTCAAACCTCAGAGGTTTACAAATATTTGGGTTTATGCGATTATTCATTGAACAATCTTGCAAGTGCTCTTCTTAATATTGATAAAGCAATCATTCTCTCAAATGATACCAAAGAACTTGATGACAAATATAACGAAATAAAAACCATACTGGATAAACAATGACACGTAATTTAAAAAAACATCATAAACAAGCCAAACATTCTAAAAAGGAAACAGCTATGACAGGAATAAAAAACTGGACAATATCCATACTTCTTGCAGGAGCAATGCTTTTCGGACTACAGTGTTACAGCAGCACATCAAGTCTGAAATTTGCTCAGGTCAGCGATGTCCATTACTATACAGGACAAAATAACACAACTTATAAAATGATAGCAGAATCTCCTGAACTTCTTGATGACGCTATAGAACAGATAAACTCATCGCCAAATGTTTCTTTTGTTATGTTCACCGGGGATTTGATAGACAAACCTTTTGAAAAAGAATTAAGTGCATTTTTGCCGCATACGCAAAAATTAAACGTTCCTTGGTACTTTGCTTTTGGCAACCATGACACAATGGTGGGAGGGTACTTAACGCCTAAAGTTTATATGGAACTTGTAAACAAATATAATAAAAGTTATAAGTTTGAAAAATCATACTATTCTTTTGTTCCGCAGAAAGGCTATAAAGTAATTGTTTTAGATTCGATAATAAGAGAAAAACTTACGGCAAACGGCAGAATAGGCGATGAGCAGCTTAAATGGCTTGATAATGAACTTGCAACTTCTAAAAATGATACTGTTTTAATTTTTATGCATGTTCCTGTAATTGAACCTTACAACAGCCCTAATCACAGACTTCTTGATGCAGATAAAATGGAAGAAATATTAAATAAATACAAAAACCCGATAGGTGTGTTTCAAGGTCATTATCATGGTGCTAAAATTACACAAAAAGGAAATATCCTATACGTAAGCTGTCCTGCTCTTGTATCTTACCCGAATGCCTTTAGAATTGTAACCGTTACAAATTACAGAAATAAAGTTATTTTTAATATTCAAAATAAAGAAACCAACCTTAAAAATATACAAAAACTTGCAAAATTACTTGTGTTCGGCACAAGCATTTATACAGGGAAACCGGAAGATCAGAACGGAACTTTTATAATAAAAAAATGAGGATAAAAAAATGGAAGAATTTAAAGTAAAATTCAGAGGTGTGCGAGGAAGTTACCCGATAGCAAATAAGGATTTTCTGGAATACGGCGGCAATACTTCCTGCGTAGAAGTTAATGTCAACGGACATTTGATAATTCTTGATGCAGGTACAGGGCTTATAAATATAGGCAGCGAGCTTATGGAAAAATATATTGCCTCCGGAATTAACGCGTCAGAAAGAACGCCTGTTAATGCGACTGTTTTGATTTCGCATATTCATCAGGATCATATACAGGGTTTCACATTCTTCAGACCGCTTCATATTCCTTCCTCAATTATTAATGTATTTGGCAACGTAAATTATAATGAAAGTTTGTCTGATGAACTTGCAGAACTTTTATTCGGAAAATCTTTCCCGCTTGATTTAGGCGACATCGCAGGGAATTTGAATATAAAAGATTTGAACGAAACAGAAGGCATAATCCTCAGACATGGCGAACCTCCGATTATTAAGCGCATTGAAAATGAAAATGACGCACATGTTGATGGCGATGATGTTTTAATTACCTGCTACCGCTCATACGCTCACCCGCAGGAAGGGGTTATAATATACAAAATATCTTACAAAGATAAAGTTCTTGTCTACGCAACAGACAAAGAAAGCTACCCGGGCGGGGATAAAAAACTTGCGAATTTCGCGCGCGGATGCAATTTGCTAATCCATGACGCCCAGTATACAATGGAAGATTATATGGATGCGTATTCGCCTAAACAGGGATACGGGCATTCGACATTTGATATGGCGATTGAAGCAAAGTATCAGACACATGCAGAAAAAGTAGTATTTTTCCATTACGATCCTGCTTATGATGATAGTAAATTAAACGCAATTAAAGAACATTATAAAAGTGATGATATCGTGTTTGCTTATGAAGGTCTTGAAATTGACCTGATGTAAATTTTAATTAAATTTATAAATATGAAAAAATATTTAATACTGTTTTTATTACTGTTAAGCATAACAGCATCAGCCTACAGAAAACCTGATGTTTATGAAATTGATGCGACAAAAAATGCGTATCTTCATAATAACATCGGGCTTCGCTATATGAATGAAAGGCTTTATTATGCCGCAATTCAGGAATTTAAAATAGCTATAAGCTTAAATCCTAATACCCAGGCAACATCTGTATATTATAACAATATCGGAGATGCCTATATGGCAATCGGATACCCGAATATGGCACGCCAGCCTTATGAAGATGCTATTAAACAATACAGCCTGAATTTTCAATATTATCAGGATTTGGCAAAATGTTACAAGTCTCTTGGGCTTGTAAATGCAAAAATACAGGAATACAGCAAGGGAGAAAATGCCTTAAATAAAGTAATGCTCGGGCTTTTATATGTGGAAAACGGAAATAAAAAACGCGGAATAATTGTGCTTGATGAATTTGTTATGTCAGAACCGGATCTGATAATTACGACAGCTGTTAAAAAGTATATAAAAGATACCGTCAAGCATGTTGATGAACTGTAATTTGATGCTTTAAAAACATTAACTTGTGTAAAAAAAATGTAAATAAAGGTAGAAAAAATTATTTTTAAGAGTTATACTACAAATGTAATAGGTTATGTAAGTATAATTATAAATTTAACTTGTATTGTTCTGTTTATTTAAACAGTATTCTATGCCGTCTAAATGGCGTATTGTTTTTAAAATAAAGTATTATAAAATAGTTTAAGGAATGTAAAACTAGGCTTCATATCAGGCAAAAATAATTTGTCACCGGTTTTATAAAAAATGTGTGTAGGTGTAAGTATTGAACGAAAATAAGGAAAAATTAACAAAAGATATAAAGGCAAAAATGCCTAAAAAAGCTGATAAAACTGTTTCAAACCCTCTGTCAAAACAGTTAAATGAGCTTAGAAAGCCTGCTTTAAAAACACCTGAATCTGTTAAAATAGATATAGAGCCAACAGTAAAAAAAGAAGATAAAAAATCACAAAAAACAACAAATCCTATAACTGCTGAAACATCAAGCATAGTAGCAAGAATTAATAATTTTAATACAAACAAAACTGCAAACAGAATGTACGCAGGTTATATGAATATATCGCCTGCAAATTCACACAGAGTAATAGATTATGCAGAGCTTGTCCACAGCCTTAGCGATACCTGCTCAAATAAAACCGGAGTACATGAGCTTTTTACGGCAGTACATGAGCTTTTTACCGAAAACTTAAACAGTGTATTTACTGCATTCGGGGTTTTTCATGAGAAATCAAAATGCATAAATATAAAACTGTTTACTCCTATGGGAAGCACTTATAGCTCAAAAATTCTTCTCTCTGATGAGACAAATCCTGTTGTAGAATGTTTTAAGGCTGCTTCACCTGTAATAAAAGATGATAACAAATTTTTGAATATTCCGTATTTACAAAATTCCTCTGCATTGATGCTGCCGTTAAATTCTGTCAGCGGATGCAAAGGAGTTATGATAATAGGAAAAGATGATATTGAAACTTATATTGATTTGTTTTCATTTATCGCAAATTATTGTGCATTATTTATGGATAATGTTGAACTTTTGGAACAGACCAATAAATATGCAAATACGGATACACTTACCGGGTTATACACACACAGAGGTTTTCAGGAAGTTTTGAAAGCCGAACTTAAAAAAGCAGAAGATAATGAATCCAACCTTTCTATTGTAATGTTTGATGTTAATAACATTTCAAAAATCAATAGAGAACTAGGGCATGCAAAAGGTGATGAGGTTATAAAACTTCTTGCAGAAAAAGTTAAACAAAATATAAGAAGTACGGATAAAGCTGGTCGTTACGGCGGTGATGAAATTGCAATAATTCTTCCTGATACCAACACGCCTGATGCCAAGTATTTGGCTGAATATATTACTTATTGTCTTTCTTGCTGCTTTGTGGACGATGTAGGACCTGTGAAGGTATCTGTGGGAATTGCGACTTACCCTGAATGCAGCAGAGATCAGGAAAAACTTTTAATTCTTGCAGAACAGGCAATGTATATCTCGCAGGCAAAAGGTTATAAAGAAGGAATGTCTGCAATAATAAGCTCGTCTGATTTTAATTTTTGGGATAATGATGCACTTAATTCTTTTGCAGAGGTTGTGGCAAAACGCCATGCACAGCTGGGCATTGATTTTGAAGAAGAGCTGGTTCACAAATTTAACAACGAACAAATTATTTCACAAAATCATTTGATGGAACTTGCAAACTCTCTGGCCGGTGCAATAGATGCAAAAGATCCTTATACAAAAGGTCATTCGACATCAGTTTCCAGATACTCGGAAGCTCTTGCACGTGCAATTAATCTGCCGGAAGATGAAGTCCAGAGAATTAAACTCGGTGCGCTTTTGCATGACGTCGGCAAAATCGGTATTCCTGAAAATGTTCTCAAAAAACCGGGCAAACTAGAAGGCGATGAATGGGAAATTATGAAGCAGCACCCTGTCATTGGCGCTGAAAAAGTTTTGAAACCCAATGAAGCTCTTCGCGATTTAATTCCGATTGTAAAATATCACCACGAACATTTAGACGGAAGCGGATATCCCGAGCATTTGAAAGGCGATGAAATTCCTTTGGCGGCAAGAATTGTTGCAGTGGCTGATACTTATCATGCGCTGATTTCTGACAGACCTTACCGCAAAGGTATGAGTGTCGAGAAAGCCTGTGAAATTTTAAAAGAAGGCGCCGGAAAGCTCTGGGATGCTGATCTTATCAGGCAATTTATAAGCATTGCCCCGTCATTGTCAACAAGTATTTAGTATTATTTTTTTCTGAAAATAATTGATCCCGGAACGAGAAATGCCATATCTATAGATTTTTCGATTTGTTGAATATGGTCAGGCAGCTGTGAAAAAAACGGTCGGAAATTTACAGGATTTCGTTTTTCGGATACTCTTAAAATTCTCATTCTGTCTATTGCGTAATCCCAGAATACCTGTGCATCCAAAACCTTAGGAGGATAAGCCGGATATGCCCCCATCGTTCCGCATTCCAAATCTTCTATAATATAGTAACCGCCGGATTTAAGAAGCGGAAATAACATTTCAAAAGAGCGCCTTTGATCACCCCAGGCATGTGAACAGTCATCAATAATACATAAAATATCTTCATTATATGCACAGAGTTTTGCCCCCAAAGTTTCTGCAACAGCATCCGAGCATATAAATGAAATTCTGTCTTCTTCAAGCGAGGATAATTTTTCATTTAAATCAACTCCTATAATATGTGCATCAGGGAAATATTCTTTCCACATTTTTAACGATGCTCCTGTGTAACATCCGAGTTCTACAAGAGTAAATTTTTCATCTCTCAGAGTTGATAAGAAAATTTCATAATGCCTTAAATAATCGTGTCCTGCGACAATATCACCCCGTCTTTTATATTTAGAAGCTTTATCAGTATTATATTTAAGCCCAAGTTCATCCAAAATTCCAAATTCTCTCATTAATAACTCCTTTTTTTATGATTATACAATTATATAAGGACTATTGCAAATACAAAATGCATACGTTTTGTAAAAAATCGGCGTATCTTGCATAATTTCAAAAATAGTGTATAATTATAAGAACTAAAGGAATTTTGCAAAAGGTTTCTTTAAAGTACCACTTTAAATCAGGAGAAGAAAAATGTACCAAGATGAAAAACTTGTTTGTGAAGATTGCGGCGCAGAATTCGTCTTCACAGCAGGTGAACAGGAATTTTACGCAGAGAAAGGTTTGGTAAACAAGCCCAAAAGATGTCCGGAATGCAGAAAAGCACGCAGAAAAAACAACAGACGCCACAGAAAAATGTATGAAGCTGTCTGCTCAAAATGCGGTGCTCAGACTCAGGTTCCTTTCAAACCTATTCCGGGAAAAGAAGTCTATTGCAAAGATTGCTTTGTAAAAGAACAGGAAAATGCTGAACAAATTGCAGAATAGAACAATTTAATAGAAAATTTTATTTATATTCGCAAACAGACCGGATAAATTACCGGTCTGTTTTTTGTTTTATACGCCTATGCAGCTGTTTAAATATTCTATTGTGCTTATTTTTTCATCGTACAAATACTTGATAAAATTTAAATATGCCGCGTTATATGAAGTTATTACCAAATTTATTTCAAATCCGTCGGTGCAGAAAGGTTCGTAATCATAAACAACATAGCTGTTATATTTGCTTTTCCACTCCTTTCTTTCGATACGGCTGTTATTTTCTTCTATAATATCTTCAAGCCACCCGAGAATGTCTTTATTCACATTTTTCATTTCCAAGCGATTGTACTTACTGCAATCATGGCAATCATTTCCCATTAACATGTTAAATTACTCCACAAATATGTTATAGTAAAATTTTAAAGCTTTTTTCTTTTGAAATAATCCCCTTTAGGTATAAGTATCAAATAGTAAAATATGGTGATTTTATTATTTTTTTCCATCTCCTGGATGAGGGTTTGATTGGAGGGCCGGAAGCCCGGAGGTCAGGATGGCAAGCTGATTTAGAAGGTAAGGAAGGTAGGAAGATAGGAAGGTAGGCTATTTACAGTAAAAAGCTTATCTTCATACCCTCCTACCCTCTTAGCTTCTGCTAACCCTCTCCACAGCCCTCCCCCTAGGGAGGGAGTATGTGATGGGTGCAGCGGCTACGCTGCCCCTAACCTCAAGGGAAGGGATAAAGAATAGAAGTTTATAATAATTTGGCTGGCATTTGATTAAGGTTCTGGATAAAAATAACAGAAATTATAGCTGGTTGTGTAATTTACATTTAACTTTGTAAATAATATGCTTCATACTTCCGAAATATCCGAAAAACATTATTGCCGAAGCGCTTATCCAGGCAATCGGACCTGCATAAAATATTCCGACATACCCGAATTTTATGGCAAGATATACAGCCGCAAATACCCTCATAACAAGTTCCGCAATACAGGCTAAAAGCGGAAATAATGTTTCTCCCATACCCTGAAGTGCATTTCTGTAAATAAAAATCTGACCGAGAAAGAAATAAAATATTGTACTGATTAATAAATAATTATGTGCAATATCGATAATTTCTTTTGTTCCTGTTCCAATAAATGCTCCGATAATATCAGTTCCCCAAATTCGCATTACAAATGCCATAACAATACTCAGTATTATATTTATTACAGAGGTTTGTATAACACCTAATCTGATTCTTTTAAACTTTACAGCACCGAAGTTTTGCGCAACATACGCAGCCAGCGCAACCCCGAATGACATCATGGGAAGTGTCGCAATCTGTTCAATTCTTAATGCTGCCGTAAAAGCAGCGATAACATTTGACCCGAAAGAATTGCATACACTTTGTATAATTAAAACGCTTATCCCGATTATTGAAAATTGAACTGCCATCGGAACTCCCACACGCAAGTGTTCATAGGCGGAGTTGAAAAAGTTTTTATCAAATTTTATAAGCCATTCTTCCCTGTGAATTCTTAAAATCGGCATTTTATATTTTACAAACAGCAGGCATAATATAACAGAAATTCCCTGCGATAATAAAACTGCGATTGCAGAGCCGGGCACCCCCATGTGAAAAACTTTTATAAAAATTAAGGCCAAGAAAATATTTGCAAGTGATGCTATAATTAAAAAATATAAAGGTGTTTTGCTGTCTCCAAGTGCCCTGATTATACTTGAAATCATATTGTACATAGTTGTAATAATTAATCCGAGAATAATAATTTCAGCATACCAGAAAGCATTATGGTAAATATTATCAGGGATGTTCATCCAGTGTAAAATAGGATTAATGAATAAAGAACAGACAACCGAGAATGCAATAGTTACGACTGTACTTAAAATCGTTGAAACAATTACCGAATTTCTGACACCTTCAATATCTTTTGCACCATACCTCTGCCCTGTTATGACTGCAAATCCGTTAGTTAAACCTACAATAATAAAAGTTATAAGAAAAAATACCGGTGCAACCGCACCTACCGAAGCAAAAGATTCAACACCGAGAGTTCTGCCGACAATAACAAGATCCGCAATATTGTATAATTGCTGAAAAATATTGCCTATCAATAACGGAACGGAAAATAAAAGTATATGTTTTAAGGGGTCTCCCTTCGTCATGTCGGTAATCATAAGAAATTAACCTAAAGTTTCCTCTTCTTCTATGAATATTATAAACAAAAAAAATTTTTTTAATTAAAGTTTTTATATTTTATGCCGTAAATTATAAAAAATAGAAAGTTAGTTTAATGGATATAAATTCTTTATTAAAAATATTTAAGTCAGTTGACACTAATAATGATTTAATAATTTCTAACGAAGAACTGACAAAAAGTTCTTTAAATGGGTCTATCTGGGGATAAAAATTGAAAGCAAATATGCATATAAGTGATTTTGTTATCCCAGGTTTGGCTGTTGAACAAAAAAATGCGGATGATAAAAATTTGAGCGGCTTTGATAAAATGAATGCCAAATTTGTGTCTGATGGTATAAATCCTGTTTATTATGATGATAAAAGCGGTTATATATTTTATGATAATAATATAAGCTTATATACACGAGTTATAAATACTTATGATGATCTTCCCGATGCTTCTACACCTGGGGTAAAAAATGCGAAAGGGGCGGATATCTCTAATCTACATTTGACGGACGAAAAGCTATTGAATATGGTTATTGATGATTATACTACAATGTCAAATGAACAAAAATCTGTTTTTAACAAATACAAACACAATATGGATAAAATGGGCTGCGGGATTGAAAGTTTACATAAAAAAGGTTATACCGGCTATGGTACTGCTGCACTTTTAGATCAAAAATATTGTCCTCATGATATATATAAAGATAAAGTAAAATCAACAACAGATATTGGAACTAATACAGATTCCTATCAAGAACCGTCATGGCATACAGCTGCAATGCTGTCAATAATGCATAAAACAGCACCTGATGTTGAGATTATTCATTATTGCTGTACAGATAATGACCCTAAAATACAAACAAACCAATTTGCACAAGCAATAAATGATATTATTAAAAAAAATAAAACTCTGCCGGATGACGAAAAAGTTCGAACTATTGTTATAGGTTATGGTTTTTATCCGCAGGATCCTAATTATAAAGAAAATTTAGCTCTGTGTAAAAGAGCAATAGATGAAGGTATTTTTATTTGTTCAAATAATATTCCTGAATTATATGGTATAGAGTGGTCTGGCGCAGATAGAGATCCGAAAGGTGATGTTAATTCTCCAGAAAGCTATCGTTTATTAGTATGGCAGAATGAAGATGCTTATAAAAATATAAAGAAAGAAAATTTGGATACAAAATTTTTATACATTCCTCAACAACATTTGACTATTGCTCACCATGATGGCAAAAGTATTGAATATGAAGGTTTAGAAGGCGGTGTATGCTGGAGCAATTCTGTCGGAACATTGTATAATGATTTTTTGAGCATAAAACATGATTTAAAATTTCTTAATAATATTTGGTGGAAACATATATATAACTCCCAAAATAAAAAAGCTTGAAATTTAATTTTTTTTATGAGATTATAAATTTTGTCAATAAAGTATATGGCTGGGTAGCTCAGTTGGTGAGAGCGTTCGGCTCATACCCGAAAGGTCGACAGTTCGAATCTGTCCCCAGCTATAAAAAAGAGTTTCGATATTAACGAAACTCTTTTTTTTATTCATTGTTGGACAAGTATGCCATACAAATGTATTTTTTGAGTAGTCTGGTCGGAAGGGGTAAATGAATTGAGCAGGTAGATTTGCCTAACACCACTAAATTTTAGGTGGCCGGTAGTTTGTAGGTTGGGGTTTCTACCCCAACATAACGTGTCTATGTGTTCTTTTACAACAAAATTTTTATATTAATATCAAATTATTAATAACTAATAAGTTGCTTGACGCGTGCGCATGGCCTTCTGTGCTTTTTTACCAAGTAAATTTTGTTTAATAAAGTAAATGATTACACCTATCATAGCAATTAAGCATATTGATAATAAAGGTCTATATGCAAACCATGCTATAGCAATTGTCAGCAGTGATAAAATTAATGCAACAAACGCTAGTATAAACGAAGATATAAATTCTGCCGTTTCTGATAAAAACGGGATAATACTTGCAATAGTTATAATCGGACTTATTAAAAGTTTCAGCCCAAAGAACATAAAGAGAAAACCGACAAATCTATACAGCAATGTTAATAACATATTTGTTTGTTTATATTTGTGAATCATTTCATCAAGAGTAAAAAGTCCATTGTATTGTAAATATACAGAACCACTTCTTGTCATCATTTCGCTGATTGTGTTGTCAAAATTCTGTTTCCCGATTATAGAAACAGCCGTACCTGAAGGTACATAGCTATATGAAATTCTGATATCTCCTATTTGCGGATTTGAGATGCTGTTTCCTTTATAATAATAATTATCAGATATTTTATAACCACTAAGCGGGGCTAATTTTGTAATATTCTTAAAACCGCTGATTTTGGATATCTGATTTTCATTTATTATGAATTCTCCCATTTTTCCGTTTGCTGCAGAGATATCTGTTGATTTAATGGGAAATGCAGGATTTTCATAGCCGGAATGTTTGAAATTATTGGAATTATGTTCCAAGTCATCCCATTTCTGTTCGTACGAATATGTGGTTGTTTTAGTTACACTTCCGCCGATATTTTTGTGTTTTTCAACCTTTTTTTGTTCAACCCACTGATACATTTCAACTTTTCTATTTAGCCGTAAAGCCTTTCCGACATTAATTAACGAGTCTGAAAGGGTTTCATCCGTATAAACCTTACCGTTAGTCGCAATTAGTTTGCTGTCATTAGCCCTGTTAACACTATTTGAACTTACCGCCACAGCATTTTTATTAATAAAATCCTCTTTTTGTATTAAACGTACGCTGTTACCTTCGTTCCACCATAATAAGATAAAAGAAGCGAGGAATAATATTATTCCAAATATTATATTGCCAAAAGCATTTTTTACGTTATTTCCATACGAAATTGTTTCAGTTTCTGTAAATTGATTGTTCATATACTCTCCTTTGTTCTAAATTTTAATCTTAACAGGATTAAAATTATTTAGAACATACGTATAGAGTATTTAAACACTTCTTTTTCAATGGTTATTGTCATCCAAAGCCGTCAGACGAAAGTTATCAGTTGGGCATACTTGGCTTACAAAATAAAATTTTATGTTATTATATTTTTATGTCAGGCGTTAAATATATGCAGGCAAAGTTTTTAATCAGCGCAGAAAAATTAAGCCAGTGTCCGGCTTATACTCTGCCTGAATTTCCGCTTCTCGGACGTTCAAATGTCGGAAAGTCATCCTTTATAAACGGGCTTGCAAACCACAAAAAACTTGCAAAAACTTCAAACACTCCCGGTAAAACCAGATTAATAAACTTTTTTCAGTTTTCCGATAAATTCATGATAGCTGATTTGCCCGGCTATGGTTACGCAAAAGTTTCCAAAGAAGCACAAAACAGGTGGCAGAAATATCTTGAAGAATATCTGCTTAAGCGTGAACAAATAAAATCTCTTGTCCAGCTTATTGACGGCAGGCATGATATTCAAAAAAATGATTTTCAGATGCGGGAATGGGTTGAAGCTTACAACCTGCCAATTTTTACTGTTGTTACAAAAATGGATTATGTGCCGAAATCAAAAACTCTCAACGTTATAAAAAATGTTGAAAAACAATTCGGCGGAGTTGTTCTGCCTTTCAGCGCCGTTGACAACAGATATAACGAAAAAATTTTTGAACACTTTTTGAATTTTGATAATCCGCAAAATAAATGACTCTTTATTTAAAGAGCCACTTCCTTTCCAATATGTATCGTTACTAAGTTTATGTATGAATTAATCTTTATTTGATTTATATTTATAACTCAATAAGCTGTAAGTATCAGATGAAGATGAACTATCTCCGTAAAATACTGACATATCGGTTGCGCGTCTGTTATTGAATTCATCTTCCACTTCCATTCTTGCACAATTAACATCATAAGCTGAAATTTCCGCACTAGTAATTCTTCCGTCATGATTTGTGTCCATTTCATCAAAGTGTTCAAGAATTTTTGACATAGTGCTTTCTGAAATTCCGCTTGCACCGGAGGCATAAAGTTGTGTTAATTCAGCTTTTGTCAAACCTTGAGCCGATATTCTGTTTGAAAGATTATTCATCTCGTCTGCCGTAATAATACCGTCTCCGTCATTATCAATAGTGGCAAAATTATTTTGCAGATACGAAGCAAATGTCTGGTTCAATACACCCGAATTTGTTGTCTTTGTTCTTGCTTCCGTCAAATTTTCAAGCGTTAAACCGTTCGGATACTGTGACGCAAGATATGAATAAGTATTAGTTAAACCGGCATAAACTCCGGCAAGTATTCCGTTATTATTAGCCATACTACAACCTCGAATTTCTACTTTCTCACAAATATGTTAATGATTTCCAAGTAAAAGTCAAACCTCCAAAAAGATGAGATTGTAAAAATATGTAACAAACATTCTTAAAATATTAAAGTTTATACACTAAATAACCGATATAAATTTTGTTGACAGATTTTATAAGGAGTGTGTACTCATGGATGAACAAAAATTTACGGATATGGAAGATTTAATGCTTGATTACGGTGAAATGACAAGTTTTGACTTTAATTCACTGGATTACAAACAGGTCAGAGAATTGCAGAATATTACCGACAGTGAATATGCAAAAAAACCTTATCCTTTTAAATACGGGTATTTTGATCTTGTGGATATGATTCATTCATTCATAACCGCTTATCAAAAAAAGGAAAATGCGTAGCTGTTGATTATAGGTGTATCTTAAAAAATTTAAGGGTGAAGTGTTATGAACGATAAAGAACTTTTTGAAAATAATTGTTTTCCGCTATTTTGGCTGGAAGATGAAGAACGTTTCGCAAAGCAGGAACCGCAAAGAAAAGATTTGCAAACCCTGCTTGCGGAACTTGAGGACATAAAAAATCGTATAGATGAAATCAGTGCAAGAGAATGGCATCTTGCAAAACTTGTGAAGTTTCACAAAGAGGGATTTGCCCCCTAACCCCGCAGTTAAGATCGGCTGCCGAGATTTGGGAATAGCTTTTAAAAATTTATAACAATACATATCGTTGAAATTTTTTCAACGATTTTTTTTTTATTGTACACTTTTGACAAAATTTAAAACTTTAAACCCGCGTTTTTTCTTTTCAAGTTCAATATCGGGCAGTTCATAACATTTTATGCAGCGTGCTTCATAGGTTTCATCACCGCCTATCATAATCAGCGGAGAATTTTTATCTGCCGGTTTTCCGTCAATAAGTCTTTGCGTACGCGTTGCATTTTCGCATCCGCATTTCATACAAACTGCATGGAGTTTGTCAACTTTTGTTGCAATACACATCAATTCCGGCATACTCCCAAACGGTTCTGCTTTAAAATCAAGCTCCAAGCCGGTACCGATAACTTTTTTGCCTTCATCCATAAGCTTTGCAATAACTTTAACTATATTTTTGTCAAAAAACTGAAGCTCATCTATAGCAATTACTTCATCTTCCGGCTTTACAATACTCATAATCTGTATGGAATGTTTAACTTTTATTGCATCAAGCCATAACCCGTTTCTTGATTCAATGTAATCACCTTTTGAACGTGTATCAATATCAGGGGAAATAACTTTTACTTTTCTTTTTGCAATAATTGAGCGCCTGACACGTCTTAAAAGTTCTTCTGTTTTGCCGCAGCTCATCGGCCCTGTGATTAATTCAAACGAATATCCAAAATCCATAATAATTTTCCCAAAACTATTGTTCTTATTTGATATATTTATTATACAACTTTGATAAAAATTTGAAAAGTAAATTAATGTAAAATTTTGTCGCGCAATTTTTTCAACCCTGCGCCGTAAAAATATCTTAACTGTTCCGGGAAATTTTCCTGAATATCAATCATATACATATCATGAACAGTAAAAGCTTTTATAAGAAATACAACCTCCGGATTTTTGGTCCAAATCACTTCAGGGTTGTCATTTTTCAAAGGCTGGGTAATACCGAACAAGCCTTCCGAATTATCTGCAGACAGAAACACAAATTTCCCGTTAAAGTAGTGTTCAAGCATACGTATGCCCGAATGCTGGAATGATTTGCCAAAATTACATACAAAATTGTCATATTTTACAATTTTTACATCCAATCCGCGGTTATAAGCGTCAAGAAGGTGAGTTTCAAGATATTTGTAATCCTGGGCAAAAAGAGCAATAAATATTGATTTTTGTGCACTTTTTATTATCTCTTCAATTTTTGCAATAACTTTTGTTCTTCCGCTAATTGACAAAACAGGTTCAATGTAGTTTTCTTCTTTTATATCCGGAAGTTTTTTTTCAAGAAAATTAATTGTGGAATCGATTTTTCTTTTGTAGCGCTTTGTCAATTCTTTCGGTTTAATCGGGGTATACGTTACCGGTTTTGTATTTGTAGGTATTACAATATGCAGACTTTCAAGCATTTTTAAAGTGTCATAGGCTCGGGATTGTGGAATATTTGCAAGTTTTGCAATTTCATAGCCGGTTGCCGGGAACTTTTTCAAAAGAGCAACATAAACTTTTGACTGATATTCGTTAAGACCTATTTCTTTTAATTTTTCGATAACTTCATCCATAAAATGAGTTTAGCGGAACTTTGAATTTTAGGCAAGCTGTATAAAAAACATTTAGATTAAAAATAGGGTTTAATTGTGGTTTGTCTGCTTTTTAGAGTAAGTGAAAATTTTAATTTATGCTCTAGGGTGAGCCTCATTGTAAACTTCTTTTAAATGCCTTGATGAAACATGGGTGTAAATTTGAGTGTTAGAAATGCTCGCATGTCCCAAAAGTTCCTGTACAATCCTTAAATCCGCACCGTTTTCTATCAAATGCGTTGCAAAACTGTGCCGGAATACGTGAGGTGTTACGTGTTTTGGAAGGTTTATTTTTTCAACAACATCATTTATTACATTTCTTATGGTTCTTGTCTGCAGTCTGTAACCTGTGTTATTTATAAAAACAGGAGACTCTTCACTTGTATCAGGAACCGGAAAATCTTTCGGAATAAGTGAACGGGCGCTTTCAATATAACGTATAAGGAAATTTTTAGCCCTGTCTGTTACAAGAATAATTCTTTCCTTTGAGCCTTTGCCAAAAACTCTGATTTCGTTATGTTCAAGGTTTAAATCACCGAAGTTTAATCCTGATAATTCCGAAATTCTCATTCCAGTAGCCCACAAAAGCTCCAGAATTGTTCTGTTCCTGTAACCAGCCGGTGTTTCAATTTTTGTATTGTTTAAAATTTGTTCTACTTCGTCAGGCGTTAAAAATTTAGGCAGTGATTTAGGCCGCTTCGGTGCGTTAAGATTAATTGCCGGATTTGAATTGACTTTGCGTTCCCTGTATAAATATTTATAAAATGTTCTTAATGATGCAATTTTTCGCGCAATTGTTGTTTTTTTGTAATTAAACTTTTGTATAAAATGAAGGTATTCCCTGATTTTTTCAAAATTTACATTTTCACAGGATGTTTCATCTATCCATAAAAGAAAGCTTAAGATATCAGAACAATAAGCCTTTGCCGTATGTTTTGAGAAATTCTTTTCTGCAATTATATATGATTTGAAATCCTCTAAATCCTGTCTTGAGTCATTATTTATTGCCATACAATTCTTATTACCTTTTTATATAAATTTTCTACTTCATTTATATTATTGCTTTTTTATAATGACTATTATACAATATTTTTGGAAGAATTAAAATAATTAATTATTAAATCCTGCAGGAGAAAACATGAATTATAAAAAGTTATTAATATCGTCTATCGTCGTTATGGCTGCTCTGTCAACCCAGGTGTATGCAAAAGAATTGCAGGCACAGGTTCAGAAAAGCACTGCAAACAAGGCTAAAGCCGTTAAATCTGCACCTGTTCAGTCTTCTACACAGGCTTACCCCGAAATTTCAAGACTTATTGAATACAATCATTGTGCTGAAGCTGATGAAAAAATAAAACAGCTTTTGAATTTAAAACCTAATGATGTCAACCTTCTGGCATTGAGAATGGTATCTCTTGCCAAACAGCATAAACTTGATCCTGCACAAAAAGAACTTGATAAACTGCTTAAGCAGTACCCCAAAAACCCGACGCTTCATTATGCGCAGGGGCTTGTATATCTCCAGAGGACAACTTCTTCCGATGTTGCTTATATTAAAAATACAAGAGGTTTGATTAACAATTCGATCAGAGAATTTGTTAATGCTGTTAATTTGAATAGCAAATACTATGAAGCATATAACGCTATGGGCGTTGCTACTTTAAAACTCGGCAACAAAAATGATGCTGTTGATTTATTTAACACAGCACTTAAAATTAACCCTTCATTTGCAACAGCATACGATAATATTGGCGTTGTCGAAATGATGAACGGCAATCTTGACTCTGCTGAAAACTATTTTATGAAAGCCATGAAGTATAATACACATAACCCTACTGCATGGTATCACATGGCTCAGGTTGAAACACGCAGAGGCAATTATTCAAAAGCTTTGACATGGGTAAACCATTCAGTGCACGTTAATCCGAATTCATCACCAGCTTTGACTTTGCAGGGTGAATTATATTTGAAACAGGGTAATCAGGCTGCCGCTATAAATTCTTTCAAAAAAGCACAGATTGTAAAACCTGAAAACTCAAGACCATATCTCAACCTTGCAACGATTTACGAAAACCGCGCTGATGAAGAATTTGCAATGGAACAATTGAAAACCGCAATAGCAATTAACCCTAACTACCAGGAAGGCAAGTTAAGAATTGCAAATATGGCTTTGCATATCAGAAAATATGATCAGGCTCTTGATTATTATTCAAAACTTGTCGGTGATTCTGATTATAACGATGAAGCAATTGTCGGTCTTGCAAATACTTATTACGAAATGGCAAAAGACCGCGGTAATAATGAAGGTATAACTACTAATAAAGAAGTTTACCTTGCTTATGATTATATAAATCAGGCGATTGAAAAATGTCCTGAGGATTTAAAACTTCACCTTGCAAAATTAAAACTTGCAAGACTTGTACATCAGGAGCCGCTTTCAAGAGACAGCTTGAATTATATTATTCAGGCTGCCGGCAACAATCTTATGGACAGTGTAATTAAAGGTGAGGCTTACCTTGCTATGGGCAGAGAAAAGGATGCTGTTTATACGTTTGAAAATGCTATAAATTTCTCAAATTCTGTTGATGATGACCTTTATCTTGCAGAAATTCTTGTCCATAATAAGCAGTTTAGAACAGCAAGACTCGCTTTGCAAAAAGCACTGACAAAAGATCCCGGCAATGTTATTGCTAAAAACGGAATTGCATATATTAATCTTTGCGAAACAAAATCAAATGAATTCTTTGATATCGCTCAAAGAGAATACCAGCAGAATAACTATGCATCAGCTATTGAATACTGCAACCGCGCTATAGATTTCTACCACAACAGCGCGCAGATTGCCAAGCTGAAAGCTATGTCTTATGAAAAAGAATTAAACTACAGAGGGGCAATAAAATATTATCAACAGTATTTAGCAATGAACCCCAATGCCGGAGACAAAATTGAAATCAATAAAAAAATTGAAAAATTCAAAGTTAAAGCAAAATAATCAAAACCAGACATGAAAAAAAAATTCGATATTCGAAAAACATTTGAAATATTTTTGAGAGAGCCCGTCAGTGTACTTACTGAAGGGCTGTTTCAACTTGTCAATATAGAAAATAATATTTTCAGCCAAAAACCTTATGTCAATGTTGATTTTGTTAACAGAAAAACACAAATTACCGTAGTAAACAGTGAAAAAATGTATAATCTTTTCCAAAAAGTTTTGTTTCAGCAGAAGTTAAAAGAACAAAAGCAGAAGGTTTTGAGCAAAAATTAAAAATGTATATAAATTTTATGTTATGATTTAATTATGGCAATGAAAGAGTGGATATTTAATAAATACGACGGGCAGGAAAAATCACTTATAAAAAGACTTTTGCATTCAAGGGGAGTAAAAACGGACGAAGAGATTTATGAGTTTTTACACCCGCTTGAGATGAAATTAACTCATCCGAAAGTTTTTACAGATATGGAAAAATGTGTTGAAAGGCTCTCTTATGCAATAGATAACGGAGAAAAAATCGTTATCCATGGGGACTTTGATGCTGACGGTGTTACATCTACCTCTCTTTTATACAGAACTTTCAAATTCCTCGGAGCAGATGTAAATTATTTTATACCTGACAGAGAAAAAGAAGGGCATGGATTTGATACAAAAGCACTTGTAAAAATTATGACACAGGTCAAGCCAAAAGTTATAATTTCCTGCGACTGCGGAATTTCTGATGTTGATGCAGTAAATTTTTTAAACAGCTTTAAAATAGATGTAATAATTACAGACCACCATGAAGCGCCTGAAATTTTACCTAAAGCCTACGGGATAATAAATCCGAAAGCTCCTGACGCTCTGGATGAAAAATTAAGTGCAAAACAGATAGAAAGTTTGACATCCCTTGCCGGCGTTGGTGTTGCTTTCAAAACAGCACAGGCGCTTTTAGAAAAATACAACAAACTTGAATTTATACCGGAAATTTTGCCTTATGTTGCAGTCGGCACTGTTGCCGATGTTGTTCCGCTCATCGGTGAAAACAGATACTTTGTAACAAAGGGGTTAGAATTAATCTCTAACGGGAAACATTACGGTCTTTCAAGACTTTTGGAAAGTGCAGGTTATAAAGGACAAATTACATCAGAACAAATTGCTTTCGGTATTGCCCCCAGAATTAACGCATCAGGAAGATTAGATACTGTCGAAGCAGCCTTAAAAGTGCTTATTTCAGATAACAGACAGGAAATTGAAATAGCTATTCAGTCGCTTAACGAATTTAACAGGGTGCGTCAGGAACTTTGCCAGAATATTTTTGCCGAAGCCGATGAAATGGTGAAAAAAGAAGGAAATAAAAATTCCGCAATCGTGCTGTTTAACAAAGAGTGGCACATAGGAATAATCGGAATTGTTGCATCCATGCTTGTAGAAAAATATTACAAACCGACATTTTTGATGACTTATTCCGACGAGACAAAACAGTTCAGATGCTCTGCAAGAAGTATCGAAGGTATAAATCTTTATGACGCAATTTCCGCTAATTCCGAACTTTTTGACGGCTTTGGCGGGCATGCAATGGCGGCAGGACTTGCATTCAGTGAAGAAAAATCTTCATTTGATACGGTTAAATCCGCACTTTGTAAAACAGTTAAAGAGATGTCGCAGGGCAAAGAGTTAAAACCGTTTATAAATATAGATCTGGAGCTTATGCCCGATGATATTGACATTGAACTTGTCGAACAGCTATCACAGCTGGAACCTTTCGGGGCATCAAATCCAAGCCCTGTTTTTGCATTGAAAAATCTTACAATCAAAGAAAAACGCCTGATGGGTGAGAATAAAAATCACTTGCGTATAATCTGTCAGTCAGGGAATACAGATTTTACCTGTATCCGCTGGAAGGAAGGCGATATTTCGCTTGTAAAAGGTGATACTCTGGACATTGCTTTTCATCCGCAAATTAATGAATTCAACGGCATTACATCAGTCCAGCTTATAATCGACGATATTCATTCCGAACATCTGAAAGAAGAAGAAATTACAAATAAACAAAAAATATACGACCACCGTAAAAAAACTGATATTTTACCACAGGTTAATGATTACGTAAAAAATTCAAAACAGAATATTCTGATTTTTGCAGAAAGCAAACCCGTTTCAGATAAATTAAAACCATTTTCTGCGCTTTATGCAAGAATAATTAACCGCGATACTCTCCGTCCATGCGATTCTCTGATGCTTTTTGATTATCCGGCTGACAGAGAGACATTTGACAGAATTTTACATCAGACAAACCCTATTTCAATTCATTTTATGAATTATGATATTAAATGCACCGATGAGGAAGAATTTTTAAAGACTGTCTGCGGTATGCTGAAATTTGCCTGCCATAATAACGGAGGAAAAGTTGAACTAAGGAGATGTGCAAGTTTTCTTGGCAAATCTTACAAAGTATTTGAACTTCTGTTTTCTATCTTTGAAGAAATCGGGTTAATCAAAATAAAAGAACATACAAAAGATTACTTTGTCATTGATTATAATTCAGGTGTTGATATTACAAAAGTTCTTCATTCCGCAAAGTATGCGCTTTTAACTGATTTAATCGGTGAATGCGAGGAATTTCAAAAAACATTGCTGGAAGATGATGTATATACACTTGTATAAAAAATATTCCAATTTTTATTCCTGCAATTCTTTTTTCCAGCTTAAATAAAAATAAACTGCAAGGATAAAATATACAGCCCACATTACTACTGTAGAATAAGCTTTTACTCCATGGATTATAAGATTCAACCACATGATAAGCGACAATCCGTTTACTGCAATCCATATCACCCATTGTTCAATTGCTCTTTTAACAGTCAAATACATTCCAAGTAAAGATAAAAATGTTGTAACACCGTCAATTACAGGACTTTTGTCCTTAAAAAAAACTAAAAGCATAATTGTAAATACACAGCCTGCTATTGCTAGAAAAATAAGTTTTAACCTGTCCCCTGCAGGTAATTTTATTTTTGTAATTTCTTTTGTATCTTGTTTCAGATGTTTTTTCCATTTAAAAATTCCGATTATCTGCATTGGTATGTAATATAAAAGATAAAGAGACATATTTCCCCACAGAGCGTTTTTAAATGCGAGGTATATATAGCACATAGAACCAGCAAGACCGAAAAAATAGCATGATATTTTACCTTTTCCTGCAAAAAGTGTATATAAAATTCCGCATACAGCATTTATAACCGCAGCCGGGCTGTCTTTTAAAAAAATTGCATTTGTAAAAATTATAATAAAAACCAGTACCAATCCTGATATTTCAAAATAATTCCATCCCTGCAGCTCTTTTTTTAAAAATTCTGTGATTTTCATTATGAGCATTGTATAATGAATAGCGATGAAAGTACAGTCGATTTACAATAGCAGAATATTAAAAAAAGGATTGGAATTTGCAGCTGATAACAGCCTTTTGTTCGGTGCAACGGTTTCATTTGTGCTTTCTTCTGCAATACGTTCTCCGGCTATTATGTTAACCCCTGATACGGATAAAGAAAATAAAAGATATGCATGTGCTAAATCTCTGGCATCAGGAGCAATAAATTATCTAACTGTACTTGCGTTTTCTCTTCCGTTTTCAAAAGCTGTAGATAAAATAAACAAACAGCCTTATAAATATTTAAAAAAAGAAACTATTGAAGCATTGAGAGCCGGCGAAAAAACTCTTGAAAAGTCAAGACGCTATAATTTTGCAGCCCAGCTTTTTAAACTGGGACTCGGCTTTGTACTTGCTGCTCCAAAATCTGTTTTTACCTGTGCTTTAATTCCCGGCATTATGGAAAAATTATTCCGCCGCAAAAAGGAAAACAAGCCTCAGGTAACATTTACCGGCTTATATAACGACGGGATTTCAAAACTTTCAAAAGGCATAGGAAAGTTAATGGATACAGAATTTGTACAGAAATTATCAGGCAAATTCTGCAATACAAATTTTGAACAGCATCTTATGTCTCTGACAGATATAGCTGCAACAGGAACCTTTATGCTTCAGACTTCAAAAAGCAAAAAGATTGAAGAAACAAGAAAAAATGCTTTAATATATAATGCCGGACTTTCTACAGGCATGTGCGTAGCAGGCGGGTATGGACTAAACCGTATGCTTGAAAAACCTGCAGATAAATTTGTAAAAAGATTTGCCGAAGCTAATAAAAATTCACCCAAATTGGAAAAATATTTGCAGGGGATAAAAGTTGCAAAGCCGGCCATGATTCTCGGCGGAATTTACTATATTGGAATCCCTTTAATATCAACATTTATGGCTGACAAATTAGATAAAATAAAACAGAAATAAAGTTTAATACCCTCTCCCCAGCCCTCCCCCAAGGTAGGGAGTATGTGGTGGCAGGAACGGCTACGTTCCTTATTAAAACCAGTCAATAAGAGGTCTTATTTCTCCGCATTCAAGTTCATATTTTTCAGCTTCAGGACTTCTTAAAATACTGTCAATTCGTAAACGCTCTCTTATTGGATTTTGCAGAAAAACTTCCCCTGTTTCCCGGTCAAAAACTTTAGCGTAATTTAATCCTACATTAACACAGTATGGAAGCCTTATTCTGTTTTCATCTTCATCATACCACGCAAGTCCATGTGTGCGGCAGACAATACCTCTGTATTTGTATACACAGCACATATTGTTAATAAGAAACGGACATTTGTATAATTTTGGTTTTTCACGTTTCAGGCGTTTGATTTCTTCTTTTATATTGTGCTTTATCCCGAAAGGAAGCTCAACAAACCCTGACATTAAATACTCAAGCTCAAGCCTTGAAAAAGGATATTCTCCAACTTCACAACAGGAAGAACAGCCCGGTTTACATTTGATAAACTCACACTGTTCTTCAAAATAGCTTTCAAGTCTTTTGTCTAATTTTTCAAGAAATTTTTGATATCTTTTAAGCATTAATAAACCTTTACTAGTGAATATTTTCTTCCGTCCAATATAATATCAAAGTCAAGAGTTTCATCCACTTGCGGCATCTGTTTTTCTCTCACGACAACCACAACATCTCTGTCATCTAAAATATGGCCGAGCTTTGCCATTTCCTTCTCATCGTCCTGCGAGATAAAGTAAACTTTGCTTTTGTTTGTTTTATCAACATAATCACCGTAATAATAAAGGACTGAATATTTTCTTTCGTTATTCAGAACAACAATTTTTTTGTTATTTTCTTTTGCATATTTTGCAAACTTCATCAAATCATTTTGCCCGAATTCGTAATCCATATTATAAAACAATTTTGTTCCGAAAGCTGATGTTATTATTATAAGCAGTGCATAACAGGCGAAAACTCCTTTGGGAGAGTTTTTTAGAGCACATATAATGCTTGAAATTCCGAAAATTCCTACCATAATTATGCAGAACCATTTTATTATCAGGAAATCTTCATACATCTGAGCAGGCAGAAAATATTTTGAAAAACAGGTTACAGCAGCAGCCAGTATACAAATCCCGCCTAATACATAAACGGAAATGTCGACAGTTTTTTTATATTTTTCATTGAACATGTAATTTTCCCACAGCGATGCGATTATAAAAGATGTGAAAAAATATACAGGCAGAATATATGTTATAAGTTTTGTTTTTGAAGCTGAAAAGAAAAGCATTGTGACAGCAAATCCTATAATATTGAATAACAAAAATTTTTGTCTGTCAGTCATATTTTTAAAATCAAAACTTTTAATTGATTTAAGTTTTGCAATCCCTGCCGAAATTGCAGAAAATACCCAGGGAATTAATCCCCACAAAATAGTTACAAAGTAGAACCAGAAAGGCTGTTCCCTGTCAATCTGGCTTGATGAGAAAAATCTGTTGATATGATGTTTCATAATATATTCATTAAAAAATAAAGGATCGTGGATTTTGAACATAATCAGATGCCATGGAAGCACTATTAAAAAGAATAATAAAAATCCCGGTAAAATATATTGAGGTCTGAATATCTGTTTAAAAGTTTTGTTAGCAATGGTTACAAAAAACATAACAGCAAACGGAACGACAAATCCCGGAATTCCCTTGGCCATAACAGCAAGCCCTGAAAAGATATAAAACATCCACCACATGTATTTTTTACTTTTGTCATTTACAAATTGTGTCAAAAGTCCGAACATTACGGAAAATCCGATACATGTCGTTACAACAATATCGAGAATTGCGAATTTTGCAAGCATGACAAATTCCAGAGTGGTTGCAAGAATTATTGCCGATATTACTCCAAAACGCCTTGATACAATTCTTTTGCCTGTAAAATAAATAAGCAGAGCTGATAAAGTTCCATATAAAGCAACAGGAAAACGCGCTGTAAATTCGTTTACCTTTCCAAAAATCGCAAACGACAAACATTCTCCCCAAAAATAAAGCGGTGGTTTTTCAAAGAAATATTCACCGTTTAAATAAAGCGTTAAAAAATCTCTGCTGTGAAACATGTCTCTCGCCATAGAAACATATCGCGTTTCATCGACATCCATCAATGCATAATTTCCTATATTAAAGAAAAATACAAAGTAACATAAAACCAAAATCCCTAAAAAGGTAAATAAATCAATATGTTTTTTTATAAAATCAATAATTTTTTCCATTACAATCTCTCTTATTTAAATCACGCAAAATAATTTTAGCATAAATAATAATTTGTGCGTTTATTTAATATATTGTAAGTTACATGTGTTTCTAATATAATAAAAATTATGAAATATAGAGATAATGTCCGGAATTTTTGTATAATTGCCCACATTGACCACGGAAAATCAACACTTGCCGACAGACTGCTTGAAAAAACAGGCACTGTTGCTGAGCGTGATATGCAAAATCAGATTATGGATTCCATGGATATAGAACGCGAACGCGGAATTACGATTAAATTAAATTCTGCAAGAATGAATTATAAAGCAAAAAACGGCAGAGAATATATTTTAAATCTTATAGATACCCCGGGCCATGTTGATTTCTCATACGAAGTTTCCCGCTCTCTTGCAGCATGCGAAGGTGCGTTATTAATTGTTGATGCTACTCAGGGCGTTGAAGCGCAAACCTTAGCCAATGTTTATCTTGCAATTGAACAGAATTTAGAAATTATTCCCGTAATTAATAAAATTGATCTCCCCTCAGCCGATGTTGAACGCGTTAAAGAAGAAATTGAAGAAGTTCTCGGAATTGATGCATCTTTAGCAATTCCTGTAAGTGCAAAAGCTGGAATAGGCATTGATGAAGTTTTAGAGGCTGTTGTAGATTTAATTCCGCCACCTGCAGATAATTCAGAAAAGCCTTTGAGAGCACTTGTTTTTGACAGTGCGTATGATCAGTATTTAGGCACTCTTTGCTTTTTCAAAATTATGGACGGCAAAATTAAACTCGGCGAAAAAGTTAAATTTATGGCATCAGGCAAAGAATATGATGTTGTGGAACTAGGATATCAAACACCTTCAAGAGTTCAGGTAAATGAACTCGTATGCGGTGATGTAGGATATTTTGCAGGCTCTATAAAAGAATTAACACGCTTTGTTGGTGATACCCTGACATCTGTTGAAAATCCTGCAGAAGAACCTTTACCCGGATACAAAGAAGCTCTGCCGATGGTATTTTCCGGACTTTATCCTGTTGATAACGATGATTACGGCGACTTGAAAGAGGCGCTTGAAAAATTAAAGCTAAACGACAGCAGCATAACTTTTGAACCCGAAACATCGACAGCACTCGGCTTTGGTTTTAGATGCGGATTTTTAGGGATGCTGCATATGGAAATTGCGCAGGAACGTCTTGAGCGTGAATACGGGCTTTCTATTGTAACAACAGCACCATCAGTTGTTTATCATGTTTACAAAACCAACGGCGAAATGATAGAAATTGATAACCCTGCAAACCTTCCGCCGGCTCAAGTTCGAGATTATATTGAGGAGCCTTATGTAAAAGTTCAGATAATTGCCCCCAACGATTATGTGGGCACTTTAATGGATCTGGCGCAGACAAAACGCGGAATTTTCAAAAATATGTCATATATTGATAAAGTGCGTGCCTCGCTTGAATACGAAATTCCTTTGAGCGAAGTTATTACGGACTTTTACGACCAGCTAAAATCACGTACAAAAGGTTACGCAAGCATGGATTACGAATTCAAAGACTACAAACGCTCAAAACTTGTGAAACTTGATATAATGCTCGCAGGAGAAGTTGTAGATGCACTTTCGGTTATCTGCCATGAAGATAGCGCTTTTTACATAGGCCAGAAATTAACCGCTAAACTTAAAGATATTATCCCCCGTCAGCTTTTTGAAGTTCCAATTCAGGCGGCAATTGGAGGACGTGTTATTGCAAGAACTAATATTAAAGCTCTGCGCAAAAATGTGCTGGATAAATGTTACGGCGGAGACATTTCGCGTAAGAGAAAGCTTTTAGAAAAACAAAAGAAAGGTAAAAAACGTATGAAATCAGTCGGACGTGTAGAAGTGCCGCAGGAAGCGTTTATGGCTGTACTAAGTCTTGATGAAGAATAACTCATCTTTGGCTTTAATAGCTGCAGAGGTTCTGTTAGTAACCCCGAGTTTTTTATATATTTGGGTTAAATGAGCCTTTACAGTGTGATTTGTAATAAATAATTTCTTACCGATTTCATTGTTACTGTAACCAAGAATAACTAATTTTAAAACTTCAATCTCTCTTTCAGTCAATTCTAATGTCTTTTTCTTCATACTTCCTGAATTATTGTTTTTTAAAATTGCTCTCTCACCTATTATTATATAAACAAAATGATATTTTACCACTAGCCAAAAGTATATATTTCAGCCATATTGAAGAAATCAGCCAAAAATTTTTATTTTTACCTTGTTAAGAATTGTAAAATAATATGTAAAAAATATATACAAATTAGGCAATTTTTAAATACAAAAATACTTTATATAAATATGGAAATCAATTAAAAAGGAAAATTTAAGAGATAAGAGTATTGTTAAAATATGTTACAAATATCCGTAAAGTATGATTTTTAATTAAAGATTATTAAAAAACATGACGATATAGATATTGTGAGTAAATTATAACCAAAAGCATAAAGCTGGCGGTTAATAAAGGAGAAAACGGAAATGACAAAAGTTAACGGAAACGGCGGCAACAATCAGAATTTAGAAGCATTAAAAGCTTATTATGAAGCACTGCAAACAAGAAAAACAGGCAAAGAAGAAAAAACCGAAAATACTAAATCTGTTATTAGCTTTAAAGGAACCGAAAAAATTGAAGCAAGTGCTTTAGATGCTACGGCTGCTCAAATTTGGGGAGTACAGTTATCTAAAGTAGATAAATCAGAAGCTGCGACACAAAGAAGAATTGAACAATATTTTAATACACCATTTATGGCATCACTAGATGAAATACAGGGAATTGAACCTGATTTTGCTCAATATGCAATGTCAAATATTAAAGGGGTAGATCCGGACAAACTTGCAAAACATATGAATAAACCTTTAGGAGAAGAAACAGCCGCAGGCGTTACAGAATTTTTAGACGCATTAGTTTAACTTATAAATATACAAATTTACTCACACGCATTTTAAAGACCGGTTTAAAAATCGGTCTTTTTTATGGAACGAAGCCGTTCCATCCATTACAGCTTACGACTATGCATAAGGCGCTTTAATGAATGTTCAAATATTGTAAATTTCTTTCGTAATATCGCTTTGTTCAGTCAACGCACTCGGGTATTCACGTAATTCGGGATAGATTTACTTAACTTCTTATCCCTCGCATCTGTTTTTCTTGAAATATTGACGTAATTGCCGAAGAAGCGTACCGCTCCCCCCATCCCTGATTAGGGAGGGCTGGGGAGAGGGTCATTAGAAGCTAAGAGGGTAGGAGGATAGGAAGATAAGCTTTTTTTTGTAAACAGCCTACCTTCTTAGCTTCCTATCTTCTTAACTTCTAAATAAACCCTCACCCGCATCTCTAAAGACTCGCAAGCTCGTCTAGAGCTGCTCCCTCTCACAAAGAGAGAGGGGGAGCGTGCCGCTCAACTATAACTTATGGGAGCACATAAACCGATTTTTTATGATAGTTATTTTAAATTAAAATATAGATTTCCAAGACTCAAAAGAAAACAAAATGCTAAAAATAACATTATATTCCGGAAGGTTTTACCTGCTGACTTATCATAATACTCAAATTCATTTGTATCAGAATTCACATAACTGCTGAATTTTCTACCCATAGTTTTTGCATCATGCAATGTCGGAAAACTGAATTGTACAAATACATTATCATTATGTTGTTTGTCTAAATCAATCAGGTACATCATATCATCATTTCTAAATCTTGCATAATATGAAGAATACATAGGCTTAGATAAAGATGAAAGCTTTGCTGTTTTTATATAATTTTTGCCTGCAAAAGATACACGATTTAATGTACATAAATTTTGAAACTTGTTACAGTGAAAATATGCTTTATTTGGATAAAAAACAAGTATCAGAACAAACAAAACAAGTACCAGTATAATGTATAAATTATCGATAACAATTTTTTGTTTATACATAAATCAGCCTGTCTTCTTACTTTTTCCTATTCTCATTCACTCCATAGCCAAACATAGCAAAGTCATATTTTATCGGATCTTCAGGATCGAATTTGCGCAGATTTTCAGTTATTTCAAGAACTGATTTAAAATCATTAGAATTACGTGTTAAAAGTCCCATTTCTCTTGAAAGTCTTGCAACATGGGTATCAAGAGGTATTAAAAGTTCAGAAGGTTTTATAAAATCCCAAAGCCCGAAATCCACAGGTCCCTTACGTACCATCCAGCGAAGATACATACACATACGTTTCATTGCACTGCCTTTGCGGGCATCAGGTATCATGAATTTGAACCCTTGAGAATTGTTATCTTTAGCATGTGAATAAAAGTAATCAGTTACAGGTATAAACATATTGCCCTCAACAGGGTTTTCGTAACCGTATTTGAAAAGTTCTTCTAATCCGCCACTTTTTGAATATAAATCGCGCATTATTATAAAAATTTGAGCAAAATCATCTGGTTTTCCAAATCGGTAATTAAAATCTCCGAGAATTTCAGGCTCAAAATTCAGAATAAAATTTAACGGTTCATTCTGTGCTATTTCAAAAAGAGTATCTAATTTTTTCAAAAAAACTTCCCGTCTGCCATAAGCCACAAGAGAGGCAATAAATCCTGCAATTTCAATATCTTTTTTCTCCGTAAATCTATTTGGCACGCGAACGGGATCGTCTTTTATAAAATCAATATTTTCATAAGTTTCAGCCAGTTTATCAATTTCAGATTTAGTTATCATTTCTCAACTCCTTAAAATATTCCTTTAATATTTTATCACATTCTTCTTCCATAATACCGCCGTAAACTTTCATTTTTGAATTAGCGAGTTTTCTTACATCTATAACAGAGCCTAAAGCGCCGTAGTTATGGTCGTAAGATCCAAAATAAACAGTTTTTATCCTTGCAGAAACTATTGCCCAGGCGCACATCGGGCATGGTTCTAAGGTAACATACATTTCGCAATCATCCAGCCGCCAGCGGCCTAATTTTTGTTCGGCTTCGCGTATTGCAAGTATTTCTGCATGCGCTGTTACATCATTGAGTGTTTCTTTCTGATTAAATGTTTCTGCTATAACTTTACCGTCTTTAATTATTAAAGCTCCGACAGGGATTTCTCCTTTTGCTTTTTTGGCAGATTTTATTGCGCGCTCCATTTATACATTCTCCGCAATTTTAGCAAGCCTGAACGTCAATTCAACACAGAAACCGCAATTTTCATCGCTATGAAGTTTGATTTCGCCGTTCATTGCTTCCACAAGACCTTTTACAATAAATAAACCTAAGCCTGTACCTCGTGTTGTTCTTGTTGTGTTGTCGTCAAGCCGTATAAATTTTTCAAACAATTTATTTAATTTTTTAGATGGAATAATTTCACAGTCATTTTTTACAAAAATTTTAACAGTGTCATCAAAAATTGCAGTATCCACAACTATTTTCGAATCTTGCGATGCGTATTTTGCAGCGTTTTCAAGAAGGTTTACAAAAACCTGAAGAAGTCTGTCTTTGTCAGCTTGTATAAGCGGAAAATCTTCACCTATGTTAAAAACAATTTCTTTATTGTCTTTATTTTTTATCAGAATTCTTGATTCTTCGAGAATTTCAGGAATCCATACCTGTTCAGATTTTGTTCTCAAACGCATTCCCTCAATATCAGGGATAGTCAATAAATCTTCTATCAAACGTTTCAAACGTTCTGACTGCTCTTTTATTATTCTCAAAGATTTTTGTTTTGTTTCTTCATCAATTTTTATATCCTGCCGCATTAATCTTGTTGTGTAGCCTTGAATACTTGTTAAAGGTGTTCTAAGTTCATGGCTTACTGTATCAATAAGGTTTGAGCGAAATTCATTCAATTGTTTGAGTTCAATATTATTTTTTTTCAACTGAATATAAGATTTATGAATTTCTGTTGCCATGCGGTTAAATTCAAAGGCAAGAAATATAATTTCATGCGGGGTGAACGCGGTTGTTAAAAGTCGTATCTGCCGTTCGTAATTACCTTTTGAAATTGCAATAATACCTTTAAAAAGCTGTCTTATATTGATATAAAGGTAATAAGTATACAATCCTACAACAAAAATAATTGCAAATGTAGCAAATAAACAGGATAGAATAATTTTTAAACTGTTATTTGTAATGGCTTTTTTGGTAATTTTTTCTGTTGTATTTACAATAATCGTAATTTCAGGATCAACTTTTGAAACGTATACAAGAGGCTGATTTTTTACATCACCGAAAATTACGGGTTTATCTTTTTTCAATTTGTCAGGAAGAAGCGAAATAGTTTTTTTATATGCATCTTCTGTATAATTGTGTTCTGCAATCAAATAGCCGTCTTTTGTAAGAACATAAATCTGTCTTTTCTCATCAGCAAGCGAGCGGAATAATTCATCTTTAACGGCATCGAGCTTATATGTTGCGACTAAATATTGATTATCAGATATTTTTAACGGAAAAGTCGCTTTTTTATTAAGTGTATTTTTTTTATCAATTTGCGCAAGCTGTTTTTCATCTGCCAATTCCAGATCTTCACAGTCCGGCAGAGTTTTTGCTATAGAATCAAGATAAGCATTTTTAGCTTTTTTTGTTGGAAAATACTGTAGTGAAAATACAGCCTGTTCAAGATTGCTTGTTACAGTCTTATTAAAAAAGTCAATCTCATCAGATACCATATTTGCAATTAAAACAGCAGATTCTCTGAGCTGGTATCTCATAGACTGCTGGTTAATATTGTTTATAATAAAACCGCTTATCGTCATTGGAACAACAACCGCAAAAATGAATACAATTGCAATTTGTTCTACAATTTTCAGATGTTTTCCGAACATAAGACTTAACCTTCACCAAACGGGGTTAATTTATACCCTACATTTGTAACTGTATGCAGATATTTCGGTTTTTTCGACCACTCTGACGAGCCTGTAGAAACTTTAGAATTATCTGTTGAGGTTCTTTTTGTATCAGGTTCGATTTTGTTGCGCAGACCGCCTACATGGACTCTTAGCATTCTCACATCTTCATCACTGTCATAACCCCATACTTCATCAAGAAGTTTTGCAAGAGTAACCGCATTATTAAAATGCTGCATAAGACAGTATAAAATTTCAAATTCTGTTGGTGTGAGTTTAACTCGTTTATTTACAACAACAGCCTCAAGAGTTTCTGGGAAAATTTCTATATCACCTGCTTTTAAAACTTCATCAGAAAGAGCTGTTTTATCTTCTACAATCTGGTTTCTTCTCAATAAAACTCTTATTCTTAACAGAACTTCCTGAATATCAAAAGGCTTTACTAAATAGTCATCTGCTCCGCAGTCAAAACCTTCTGTCTTATCATCAATTGTTCCTTTAGCCGTAAGCATTAAAATAGGAATTGCAAGTTTGGCCTGACGAATATTTTTGCATACATCAAATCCGTTCATTTTTGGCATCATAACGTCAAGCAAAATCAAATCATACGTATTATTCAATGCTTTGTTAAGTCCTTCCATACCGTCTTTGGCCGTATCTACAAAATATCCGCTTGCACTTACGTCAAACTCCAGAAGTTCTCTGATTTCATCATCATCATCAACAATTAAAATACGTTTTTCATTCATGTAAGAATCCTTTTTTAATGCCAAGACCCTTTTTAATAATTCAATAAAAATTCTTTTTTTTCAATTAATTATAAAGAAATAAAAACTATAAAATTTTTAAGATATCTATACTGCCATAGTATCATTAAACCAGCTTTTTCAACAGACAAATATAAATTTTAAGACAAATTCATCCATAAAGTATTTAGAGCCTGCAGTTCATTTCTGGTTTTTATATCATTGATAAGCTGGTTGATTGCATCTTTATTAACATTGGTCAACATATACGAAAATTCAGCGCTTTCATCTCCGCCGGCTTTATGCGAAAGTTCATGCAGAGCTGTTTCCAAAGCATAGCTAAAGTTTGCTTGATTCAAATATGTTTTGTCAATCCAAAAACCTTTTGATACACCATTATCGACAATTGCTTCGGCGTTACAGGCTGAATACATTTTGCTGTCTTTTGCAGATGTTCTGTCAAACATATAAATATTTGTATTAAGTTCATCTGCCGTAAAATGTTTATCTTTTAATGATGGAGATAATTTATTAATAGCTTCTTTAAGGATTAATATTTTCTTTTTCTCAACGTCATTTGGAATAACAGCTTTATGATCTCTTGCATCGCCAATCAGTTCTTTTATAGTCTGCATACCAAGTACTGAAAAACGGTCTTTACAAACTTTATAACCATTTTGTCTTAAATTATAAACAACATCATCTGATGCTAGAGAATAAGCAACATATTTTTCAGGAAATTTTATATGAAGCTCTTTGCTGCCAAATCTGTTAGTATATAATAAAAACCGATCAACAAAAGCATCTAACGGTGTTGTTTCACTGAAATTCTTTGCATCCCAGTAATCTTCAAGAGATTTTAACAATTTGACTTTATCGTCATTTGTCATACGGCTGTCAGTGGCTGCCCATTGAGCTATATTTTCAAGATCTGATGTATTCAGTGTTGTTCTGTCCCTCGAAGGGTCAAGAACTTCTTTAGGCAGTTTTTCTTTAATATTTATTACAATATCGTTCAAACCATCATAATCATTATCAAATTCAAAGCGTTGGCCTGCAAGATAAATTCCGCCTTTTTCTCCTTTCGGTAAAAGCTTTATACTCATTAATTCATTTTCAAAATCCGGACATTTAAAGTGTTTGTTATTAGAATGATAGAAACGATTTATCGTCTTTTTCAATGTTTCAAGCAAATCCATATCGGATGTTTCAAATTCTATATAATTTCCGTTGTACTTATCTGTCTTGTCCAGTGAATAAGATAAAACTCTTTTATCAGAAAGATTTCCGTCAGCAAGTCTATATGTCAAATTCCAGTTATCAGATGCTATCTTTACATTATCTGCTCCGCCGTCACGCAGAAGCTTTAATACAGACATTTTCAGCCCTTCACCATAGTTGCCTGCAGCTTTTAAATTATCTCGTTTTGTGGATTCACCGATATAAACAGCTTTGTCAGGAGTATAAGTCGACTTGCCTTCAATTCTGACTTTAAATCTTCCGTTTCCTGCCGGCTCAAAGTGCAATTTTACACCATCAAGCGTCTGTCCATGCCCGTCAAAGAAGTTTTGCATTACATCTCTGGCAATTTTATTGTTATCCCATCTAACAGAATCTGCATAACTTTCTGAAATATTTGTCATCTGATTTTGTACGGGCTTAAACTCAGCACTTGGCATGTGTGTAATTTTAACCTCATCAGACATCGGAAGTTGAAAATCAAATCTTCCGTCAGATGAAATTTCCGGAATGTCAAGCCCTCTCATGCCGGCTCTGTTTGTTGTTCCTACATGAGAAGGCAAAGGCACAGCATCATCATAAACTTTTGTTCCGCCTTTTCCTGTTACAGGCGGGTTTGTAATATCGTATGTCAATTCACCATTATCAATTTTGGCTTTCAAATCATTTAAAATCTTATCACGCACATCTTTAGGTGCGAGATCGCCTTCAAAAATATCATTGAATTTATCTTTTGTTTTCTCTATTTCAGCTTTTAAGTTTTTATTAATCCCCTGAAGCGTTTCGTTATCTGTTGTGAGGTCTTTAACCTTCTTCTCAACAGCCTCAAGTGAACTTTTTAAACCTTCATTCATTTTATTTAATGTTTCATATTTCTTGGAAGCTTCTGAAAGCTGAGACTCAAGACTATCAATTCTCCAGCCGTTGTGCTTGTACATAACTGCACCACCCAACACAGCCGCAGACAACGCTAAACCTGCAGCTAAACTTGAAGAAATCTTTTTTGACGAAGATTTATGAGGTTCTTTTCCTTCTTCAAACTCACTTGCTATTTGAGTATCATCAAATGTTTCATCTTTGCGGCATTTACTGCCCTGAAAATTAACCGGATTGGTTCTGCAGTGAAATTTAGGGCTGACAGGAGTTGCATACATTTTTATTATTCCTTTCACACTATTCTTTTATAAATTAAAGTAAAATACATTTTAATAATTGCTTTATTATTAAGTTATATTAAGCGGCTTCGTTAAAATGATTCTTTTCAGCTTTTGAGCCGGACATCATTAAACCAAGTGCGCTTGCCAGAGCGACAACACCTGCTGCAATCCAGCCAGCCTTGCCTCCGCCATTGGATTTCATATTTTTTACAGCATCCTTTGCTGAATTTACGGCTGTATTTGCTGCATTCGAAACTGATGATGAAGCTGAAGGTTTATTATGTGAATCCGCTTCCAAATTAGAGTAAAATTGTTTCATTGCTTTTAACACAGAGTTTGGCTCGTCATTAATTCTAACATTAATACTGCCGTCAAGATGGTTTTTCACAGAGTTAAATACTCTTTTAGCTTTTTTGGTCATTATACCCTGCGATGTGCAATATTGAGAATTTGCGCGTGCTTTACGGATTTTTTTATCCTTGGAATTGTTTCTTAGCATTCTTTGTTTATGTTCAGTTTGTGATGCTGTTTCTGCTTCTTTTTTCATTTTTTTGCGTTTTGTAGAGCTTACGTAGGCATCCGAATTTTCACGCATTGCTTTTTTATTCTGATTATTTGAAGGTTTTGCAGGTGTGTGCATTTCTTCATACAATTCAGGATGATGTTCTTTTAAAAAGTCTATATATTCATCACCGCCAAATGCAGACTTTGCATCTGACATTGTTTTTTTATGAAGATTATGTCTTGCTTTTTTTGACATAGAGTTATAATTAAAATAATGATGATCTGTTTTTAAATGGTCATTATATTTAGGATAAACTGCTGCTGCATGTGCAGAATTAACGGAAGAAACAGCGTTCTTTGTTTGCGGGGTAACTTTCGCCTTTAAATTTGCCTTTAACTGTTCTGATGCTGCTTTGTAAATTTCTTCAATTTGAGCATTAGCTTGTGCTATTTCTCCTTTGCTGATTTTTACACCTTTTTTTCTTAATTCCTGAAGATGATTTCTAAGTTCAACCTGTAATTGTTCTGGTTTTGCTTTAGGATTTGTTTGTAAATAATTTACTGCAAAATTAATTGCCGGGGTATTTGTAACGATTGTAACCATTTCTGCTACCTTTCATTTTTACACATCTTATATCCATGTAAAGGTAAAATGGTCAAAAAAGTTGCTATGCCGCGCACGCATGCTATGCTATGCTATGCTATGAGGCATTATACTTGAATTTCAGGCATATTGAAACCCATATTTACATTTCGTTACATGTAATGTAATAAGTCACCTTTTGTATTTATTGACAATATTTAATGCTTACCTGATTTGAACAGGCATAATCAGACAGACGTAATCTTCTTCATTATCAGGTCTGAACATTGTTGCTGATAAAGGAGTATTCAATCCTATTTTTACAATATCAGAATCTATATTTTTCAACGCTTCAAGAACAAATTTATAGTTAAAAGCAATTGTCAGTTCTTCTCCTGTGTAATCAATGTCAAAACTTTCTTCTGACTTACCTGAATCAGGAGTGTCAGCTGTCAATTTCAATGTGTTATGGCTGAATTCCAGTTTTACAATGCTTGTTTTTTCGTTAACCATAATTGATACACGTTCTAATGCTGATGTCATCTGTGAAACATTTACAAGAGCTTCTTTCGGACTTTCTTTCGGAATAAGCTGATTGTATTTAGGGAACTGGCCTTCAAGAAGTCTTGATATTGTTGTTGTTCTTTCTGATTTTATAATAATTTTTGATTTTTCAGTATAGATTTTTACTGAATCTTCATCTATAAAACTGCTCATTTTAATAAATTCGTTCAATGTTTTTGAAGGAATAATAAGCTGTTTTGCATGATTGTCTTTATTATCAATAGTTTCGCGGACTCTTGCAAGACGGTTTCCGTCAGTTGATGCTATTTCCATAATATTTTCAGATATATCGCAGACAATACCTGATAAAAGGTTGCTTGTTTCATAGCTTGCGGCGGCAAAACCTGCCTGTTTTACAGCTTTTACAAACGGTCTTATTTCTATTTCAAAACCTTCTTCTTCATTAACGTTAATTGATGAAAATTCCGGCGGAAATTCAGAGGCTGAAATACCGATTATATCAAATTTTGAATTCTGGCAGGTTATGTTAACACTTGTTTCACCATCTTTCATTTCAAATGTAATTAGTTTATCGCCGAGCTTGGAAACTATTTCATTGAGCGTTTTTGAAGGAAGTGTTATTTTGCCTTCTTCTTCAACCTGCGCGTCAACAAGTGCTATTACTGTTAAATCCAAATCTGTTGCAACAAGTTTTATAGTACCTTTGTCAATTGTTTCTATCAAAATATTCATTAATACAGGCTGTAAAGCTTTGACTGATGTAGCTCTTTCTACTATTTTAATCCCGTTATACAAATCTTCTTTTTTAACAACAAATTTCATATTTTTTACTCCCCGTTAATTTTATCGTATAATAACTTTATTATATTCGTTCAAAATTTAAATAAAAGAATATAATACAAAAACTTTACTTTTTAGAGTTTTAAACAAAAAACAAATTATTAATTATTATATTAATAAAATATATAAATTTAATAATAATAATAAGCTCTTATTATTTGTAGAAAAGTGGTTGAAAGTATTGTTATTATTAATTTTTTAGTTGTATAAAACTTGGTAGAAAACTATATAATAATAATAGTATTTTTGTAGAAAACATAAAAAACTAAAAAATCCTGTAGAAAACTCATGAATTTTCTACTATTTTCTCCTACTTTTTCTACTAAAAAACGTAAATTTTTTACAATTGCCCGCAGATTACTCTCTCAATTCCTGCAAGATCTTTTATAATTTCAATATTCTTATAACCTTTTTCACACATTATGTTTTTTACATCTACAGCTTGCCCCATGCCGAGTTCAAATATTAAATATCCAGATTTATTCAATATATCAACAGAGTTTTCGGTTATTTTATTGTAGAATTCCAAACCTTTTTCATCCTTTGTAAACAGAGCAATCTGCGGATCATATTTTACTTCCGGCTGTAAATTTTCTTTCATTAAATCGGGAATATAAGGCGGGTTTGAAATAATAATATCAAAGGTTTCACCGGGTTTTACATTAGAAAAAATGTCGGATTTTCTAAAAATTGCCTTATTGAAAAGGTTTAGCTTAGAAGCATTATCAAGAGCAGTATTCAAAGCGTCTGTTGAAATATCAAGCCCGATAATCCGGCAGTCTGTAAATTTTGCAATCATACAGGCAATACAACCAGAGCCTGTACCGACATCAAGAGCTGTTTTTAGGTTGTTATCGTTAATAATTTTTATAGCTTTTCTCACTAATATTTCTGTTTCATCGCGCGGAATTAAAACTGAAGGATTAACTATAAATTTTTCTCCCATAAAATCTGCATATCCAATAATATGTTGAATTGGTCTGCGTGTTTTTGCGCGTATTTCTGCTTTTTCTTTTACTAAATCCAGTTTTTGAGGTGATAATTTATTTCCGAGTATAATATCTTTTGTCCCGTAGTCTGCAAAGCTTTCAAGAAGCAGTTTTACCTCAATATTTGCTTCATTTTGTTCTATGCCGCTGTCTGTTAATATTTTTAAAATATCTTGTATTGTTGTCATATTATTTATTTCCCTGTCAGGTTAATCTGAATTTGAAAAAGGATCATTTGCTTTTGAGTAAGTTTTTAGAATTTTATCAATTTCATCACGCGCCTCTAACTTTGATGACAATTCTTTTTTTTCTAAATTGTATTTTTTGCACAGGCGTTCGTAATAGTAAAGCTGTTTTTTTGTAGGCTGTTCTTTAGACATTTTAAGTTCTTTTAAAAATTCTCTTTTTTGTTTTTCGTAAGCCTTTTGAGCTTCAATTAAAGGTGCCTGTTTTTTCTTATAATCGTAATATTTTTTGCATTCATTCAGGAATAATATAGTTTCATTTCTGAATTGTTCATCATTAATGTAGTTTTCTAAAAATTCAAAATGCGGATTATTTATTTCAAAATAGTAATTTTCATCCTCAATAAATTTATCAAAAATATTGTTTACATCCATGTCAGGAGATTTTTTTACCAGAGAGCGCAAAAAATTACACAGGGCTGATTTCTGGTTTTTGGTCATGTTTTGATAAATTTGATTTTTAATCTGATACATAAAATAATTTTATAAAAAAAATTATTATCAAACAAGTTAATTCAAATTACATTTTAGTATCAAATTTTTTCATTTGAGAAGGCACCTGTTTTGCTTTGTCAACATATTTCTGGTTTCGTCTGACAACAGAAGGGTTATTAATATCTTTCGGGCGGCGTATAAGAGTGTAGACTTGTCCGCCGGTTAATTTTTTACCTGTAAGGCCTTTTTCTTCTATGCGGAATTTTAAATATGCTTCGGAATATTTTATTTGTTTTTCGCGCGGCAGTTTAGTGTATTGTTCATATGTGCATTTTTTATCAACATTAATACTGTCAAAACTCATTTTATCCATTTGGATTAAGCCTGTATATTTTCCGCTGCTGCTTTTTAACTGCGGATCAAAATGAGATTCCCTGTATATGATTGCCGCAAGATCATCAGGGCGGCAATTTATCCTTTTCGCTGTTTTTGTTATTTCATCAAAAAATTTCAAAGATATATTCGGGTCAATTTTTATTTTATTCTGATCGACTTCTGCTTCTTTTTCCATTACAAGCTTCCAGTCTTTATGCAGTTTTTTAGCTTCAGTAGAAACATTTGCAGATGAAGAATTTGTTTTAACTTTTTTAGAATTATTCCAGACGCTGTTTTTCATCCATTCGGGGTTGTTAATCTGTTTCAAATTATTCAGTAACATTTTGGAATAATCAGTTTGCGGGGCTTTCATCGGCGGCCGCCAGTTGATATTTTTTTCATCACTCATACAATTAACCTTTCATACGTATGATATTACGGATAAAAAGCTGGAAATCTTCAGTAAATATTAAAATTTGTTACAATTTAATATTTTTCCCTAATTCAAGAACAGTATTAATATCTTGTTCCGGAGATTTTCCGGCAGTCGTGAGATAATTTCCTGTCATAATACCTTCAATACATGTTTTGAGAGCTTTTTTCTGGTTATCTTCCGATAATCGCATTCTTCCGCCGCAAAGCCGCAGGATTGAATTAGGATTTGCTATTTTGAAAATTGCAAGAGTTCTTAATATATTTTCTTCATCTATTTTGTCGTAATAATTTTCAAAAGGCGTTTCAACAATTGGCATCAAAATATTTATCGGGATTGAATCGGGCTGAATATCTCTGAGTTCAAGCGCCATTTCAATTCTCTGTTCAACTGTTTCGCCCATGCCAAGTATAACTCCGCAGCATAATTCCATTCCGTATTTTTTTACAAGCCTGCAGGTGTTAAATCTGTCGTTCCAGCTATGTGTTGTACAAATTTCAGGGTAATACGATTTTGATGTGTTAATATTGTGATGAAATCTTTTTAAGCCTCTTTCGGCAAGCTTTTTTGCCTGTTGTTCATTTAAAATACCGATTGAAGCGCAGCTTTTAAGTCCTTTTATTTTGTTTACTTCATCAATCATTTCAAGAATTTTATCGAAATCGCTTTCATCCGGAGTTTTGCCGGATGTTACTATTGCAAACCTTGACGCTTTATGTGATTTTGCTTCAAGTGCGGATGTTCTGACTTTTTCAATATCAACAAGCGGATATGATTCTATATGTGTTCTGTAATACGAACTCTGGGCGCAATATTTACAGTTCTGCGAGCATTTTCCGCTGCGTGCGTTTATAAGAGAGCAAAATTCCACATCATTTTTTATGAATTCCGATGAAATTTTCAAAAGTTTATCAAGTTCCAGATTATATAATCTTAAAAGTCCGGCTTTATCCATAAATTCTCCAAAGTTAATAATATAACCTTAATTGACTAAAGTCAAATCCTATGTTAAAATTGGCTCACAAAGGAGTATGCGATGTTTTGTCCGAATTGCGGAAAACAGGTTAAAAATAAAGATAATTTTTGCAGATACTGCGGAGCTGATTTGAGAGCAGAAGAAGGGAATAAACAACAAAAATTTTCTGATGAGGAATATGTTATACATAATTATAATGAGAATCAAAAGCAGTATAAACTTCCCCCGGAAAACAGCGAGGAACTTGTTTTGTACGATGTGAAAAAACACTGGATGTCTCTTTTTTGGCCTGTATTTTTGACTCCTGTATTTTTTATATACTTCTGGTTTATTTTTTTGAATACGCACAGTATTTTTAGCTGGATAATTGTGATGCTGATTTTAATTCCGATTATTTATCCTATTCTGCGTTATAATTCTGACAAAATTATAATAACAACAAAATTTGTTCATATAAAAATAGGTGTATTAAATGCTGTAGAAATAGATGTTCCAATTTCAAAAGCCGATATGCTTGATTTATCTCAATCAACAATGGGTAAAATATTGAATTACGGAACACTTACTTTTAACCAGAATTCTGAAAGATTTGATTACAGTTATATTAAAGATCCCCAAGATTTAGAATATATTATGGAAAATCCTGCAAGATTTGTTTGTGAATCGCTTGGAGAAGAATAGCAGGTTTATAGCATAATCATTTATATAATTTATTTGTGTTCTATGTTTTATTTATAGAAAAATAGACTTCTTTAAGACGTTTTTTGCTTATGTGTGTGTAAAGCTGGGTTGTTGACACATTGCTGTGGCCCAAAAGTTCCTGTACAACTCTTAAATCGGCTCCGTTTTCAAGAAGGTGTGTGGCAAATGTATGTCTTAAAGTGTGCGGTGATATTGATTTATGAAGTTTTTTGCCCTGTTCGTGAATAAATGTATAGACTTCCTGACGGGTAACATGTTTGCCATGTTCGTTAATCAAAAGGAATTTTGATTGAATATTATATTTTTGCATATTGTAATCACGCTCCGGCAGGAATTCTTTTATTGCTTTAATTGCTTTCTTCCCCATGGGAACAATTCTGTCTTTTGAACCTTTTCCCGTACATTCAAGAAATTTAGAGTTAAGGTCGTAATCATTTGTTTTCAGGTTTACAAGTTCTGATACACGCAAGCCGCATCCGTACAAAAGTTCAGCTATTACTCTTTGCAGATTAGTCAAATTTTGGTTTAAAAGAATGTTAACTTCTTCAATAGTCATAACTTTCGGGAGTTTTTGCGGGATTTTAGGCTGTTCAAGTGTAATAGCAGGATTGTCTTTGATTATGCCGTTTGAGTTTGCCCATTTAAAGAAACCGCGCAGAGAGGCAGTTTTTCTCATAATGCTTGTTGGTGAATAGTGTTTTTCATGAAGATTTCTAATATATGAATTTATTCCGGTTCTTTGTATTTTGTCAATATCTGTATCTGAACAAAAGTCGAAAAATGCATTCAAATCTGTTCTGTAGGCGTCCAGCGTATTTTCTGCAAGACCTTTTTCTATTTCCAGAAATTCCAGATATTCGGATAAAATTTGTGTATTCATATCCTGATTTTACTACATATTTAGTTTAATGACATTCAGCGTTTATATGATATAATAAGAATGAACAAAAATTTAACTTTTGTCGTTGTATAAACGTAGAAGGAGAAAAAAATGAAAAAAGTATTATCAATAATAGCAGTGTTTGTAATGTTTTTAGCTGCTGGTCTGCAGGCGTTTGCAGATGATTCCCAGGAGGCTTTAAAATTTTTCAACAGCTACGTAACTGCTGCAAACTCTTATAACCCTGTAATTACCACTATGTATTCGCCTAATGCTAAAATAATAAGGCAGGTTGTAAAACCTGACGGCGGACTTGTTAATGTTGACACAAATACAGCAACTTATATCAAGCAGATGAAAATTGGTCAGGCAGGCGCTAAAATGAGAGGGTATAAAAATACATATTCAAACATCTCTGTAGCATCGCTGGGCAACGGTGCATATAAGGTAAGCTCTTTGAGACAGCCTAAGGGTGAAACTTATAAACTTAAAACTTATATGATAGTTAAAAAAATTAACGGAAAATGGCAGATAACAGAAGAATTAATGCAGACAAAGGAACAAATATTCCTTAAATATGCAAACAAAAAATAGGATTATGCTAGATAAATTCAGATTTTTAACTGCGGGAGAAAGCCATGGAAAATGCTTGACCGCAATAATAGAAGGAATTCCTGCGGGGTTTGAAATAAACCCCGATTTTATCAATAATGAACTAAAACGACGTCAGGGAGGCTACGGCCGCGGCGGGAGAATGAAAATTGAAACAGATACTGTTGAAATTACATCCGGCGTGCGTTTTGGAAAAACTCTGGGGTCTCCCGTTACTCTTGTAATTCAAAACAGAGATTTTGAAAACTGGCAGCAAATTATGAGTACAGCCCCTGAGGATTTTACTAATGAAAAGTCGTTCACAAAATACCGCCCCGGGCATGCAGATTTTGCCGGAAGTGTTAAATATAACCAGACAGATTTGAGAAATATTCTGGAACGCTCCAGTGCAAGAAAAACTGCAATAGAAGTCGCTGTCGGTGCTGTTGCAAAACAAATTCTTGCTCCGTTTGGCATAACCTGTTCATCAAGAATTATACAGATAGGACATGGAAGAACAGAAGATGAATTCCACTCAGAAATTGATAAGGCTAAGGAAGCAGGCGATACTTTGGGCGGAAAATTTGAAGTAATTTATCAAAATCTGCCGGTAGGGCTCGGCTCTTATGTTCACTGGGACAGAATGCTGGATGGTAAAATTGCGCAGGCTGTAATGAGTATTCCTGCTGTCAAATCTGTTTCTATCGGAAATCACCACGCTTATAAGATGTTTGGCAGTGAGTTTCACGATCAAATGTATCTTGAAAACGGTAAAATAATCAGAAAAACCAATAATGCAGGCGGGATAGAAGGCGGGATGACAAATGGTGAACCTGTTGTAGTTACTGCTGTTATGAAACCTATTCCGACGCTCAGAAAACCTTTAAATACCGTTGATATGCAGAATATTACAGAATGTGAGGCTCATTTTGAACGCTCTGATACATGTGCTGTTGAAGCTTGTTCCATTGTTGCAGAAAACAGAATAGCATGTGTTCTGGCTGATGAATTTTTGTTGAAATTCGGCGGAGACAATTTTCAGGAAATTGTCAGTTCAGTTAATTATAAATGAGCAGAAATTGCATTGTGAATGATAAATATTCTTTATAAAAAATTTTTATGCTAATATATTTATACTGTTTTGATAATTTGAGAGGGATAATTTAATGTCAGTCATCATAATGATTTTACTTATAGGACTTTTAATCCTTGTCCATGAATTAGGGCATCTTGGCGCTGCATTACTTTTTAAAGTAAAAGTTGATAAATTCGGCATAGGTCTGCCTATAGGACCTACATTATGGGAAAAAAAGGTAGGCAATATAACGCTTATTGTTCATGCTTTTTTATTCGGCGGTTATGTGTCATTTCCTGATGACGACAAAGAATCAGATATTCCGCAAAATTCTCCTGACAGATTAATGAACAAACCTGTATGGCAAAGAGCTGTAATTTTTTCGGCAGGTGTTATAGCAAATGTTATTTGTGCTTATGTTCTTGTTCTTTTGACTGCTGCAATGTGGCATAATATGCCTTCCGGAAAGTTTGACAATTATGTAAATGATATTGTTGCCCCGAAAGAAGCCAGCGTATGGCTGTCCGGAATGAAAAAAGGCGATAAAATTATTGAAATTAACGGAACAAAGGTTAATACAAAATACGGTATAAATCTTTATGCAATGTACAGTGCATCATTTGACGGCAAGACAAATGAAGAAATTGTTCAGAAAAATTATGAAAATTTGAAAGCAATTAATCCGGCATTTAAAGAAAATGAAGTTATACCGTCAGGTTTAGTGGTTAAAATTCCTGATAATCTCCAAAAAGAAGGGAAAATTATATTAAGCTCTAATGTTCTTAATGCAGTAGAATTATTCAAACCTGATGAAGTAAAGCTGTCAGACAGGCAGATAAAATTGAGAGATGAAGTTAAAGGCAAGAGTTTTGTAGAAAGTGACGGCACATATTCTTTAAAAGATATGGCATTTGCTCTTTCAGATACTCAAAGACCTCTTAATATAAAAGTTTTGAGAGACGGTAAGACAATTGATTTAAAACCTGTATATTCTGACAAAGACGGGCTTATCGGAATTACTCTTGAAAGAAAAGAAATCCTTATACCTGTTACCGGTGTAAAATCCGCATTTGTAACAAGTTATAACTATCTTTATAATGAAACAAAATCAATGTTGATTGTTTTGAAACAGTTATTTACGGGAAAAATTCCGCTCAAGAATATGCATGGCGTTGTACTCATTACAAAAATGGGCGGTGATATTATAAGCAGTGAAGGTATCTTTTATGGAATATTGCTTACAGCAGTTATATCAATGAATCTGGCTATTTTGAATATATTGCCTATACCCGCATTGGACGGGGGGCATTTGCTTTTCCTTCTGATTGAAAAAATTCAGGGCAAACCTGTTGATGAAGAAATTGCAAACAAAATTATGACAGTATTTTTCTCACTGTTAATACTGCTTTTAATATTTGTTTTATTAAATGATATTTACGTACTTGTAAAACCGTATTTTATTAAATAGTTCTGATGTAAGACACATCAGAACTATTTTATCTGGTTTAAGCTTAAAACAATATATTATTAAGATTTTTTAGCTGATTTATCGGCAAATTCTGAATCAAGTCTTAAAAATACAGGTTTGATATCTTCTTTTGATATTAATTTTCCGCATTTAATATTGTCTGTTTTCAAGTCATCAAGTTTTGTATTCAAATCAAATGATAATTGTTTTGCCATATCAGAAGCAATATTCGGACAGTATGGATAAATCAAAGATGCGATAATGCACATTATATCAAGAACATTAACAAGCACCTGTCCGCATTCTGTCATTTTGCCTTCTTTTGCCAGCGACCAGGGGGCGGTGTCTTGGACATATTTATTTGCGGCATCAACAAGTGAAGTTATCTCAAGTCCTGCTTCTGCTATTTCAAAGTTATCAAAATGATTTTTGACTATTTGAACAGTTCCAAGAGCTTTTTTTGCTAAAGGATTTTCGCTCTTAAATTCCTCTTTAACTTCGCCGTCAAAATATTTTACAAGCATTGAAAGAGTTCTGTTTAAAAGGTTTCCCATGCTGTTTGCAAGATGTGCGTTAACTTTTTCTTTAAAATCGTCGTCGGAATAATTTCCGTCGCGTCCGCATGGTGCTGATGTTGCCATATAGTATCTGAAAGCATCAGGATGTTCAAGATTAAAGCTTTCAAGAACTGATGTCGGAGATATTACGTTTCCGAGGGATTTTGACATTTTAGATTCATCAATTGTAATCCAGCCATGGGCAAAAATGTGTTTTGGCAGCGGCAGATCAAGCGCAAGCAAAAATGCAGGCCAGTATATGCTGTGGAATTTCAAAATATCTTTTCCGATAACATGAACATCTGCCGGCCAGTATTTTTTGAAGTTTTCCGAGGGATTTTCCGTATCGTATCCGAGTGCTGTAATGTAGTTTGAAAGCGCATCAATCCAAACATAAATAGACTGCTCATCATCTGAGAGAACATCAATTCCCCATTTTACATTTGTTTTTGCGCGTGAAACAGAGATGTCCTGAATATCTTCAAGCTGATTTATGACTTCATTTGCTCTGAATTCGGGAACAATAAAATCAGGATGTTCTTTAATATGTTTAATTATAGCATCTTTGTATTTTGTAAGTTTGAAAAAGTAATTTTCTTCTTTAACAACTTCCGGTTTTTTAAGGTGGTCAGGGCAAAGACCGTCTTCTGTCAAATCTTTAGGATTTAAGAAACATTCGCATCCTGTGCAGTATAGACCTTCATAAGAATGTTTATAAATATCGCCCTGTTTCAAAAGTTTATCAAATATTTTCTGAACAATTTTTTTGTGGTCTTCATCTGTTGTTCTTATGAATTTTGTATAATCAATATCGAGAGCTTTCCAAGCATTTTTGAATTTTTGGGCATTTTCATCACACAATTCTTTAGGGGTAATACCTTTTTCTGCGGCTGTTTTTTGGATTTTAATCCCATGTTCGTCAGTTCCTGTCAAAAAATAAACATCATCACATCTTTGTGTATAATGTCTAGCTATAATATCGGTAAGTATTTTTTCATAAGCGTGTCCGATGTGGGGTGCGCCGTTCACATAATCTATTGCTGTTGTTAAATAATATTTTTCCATTTCTTATTCCTTTGTTTATACTTTTAAGTAAATTTTATCATA
>CALVEO010000006.1 GCA_944326615.1 Candidatus Gastranaerophilales bacterium
TCACCCGCATCTCTAGTGACTCGCAAGCTCGTCAAGAGCTGCTCCCTCTCACAAAGAGAGAGGGGGAGCGTGCCGCTGCACCCGATACCTGGGCCTTGCATGAACTTGTTATATCACTACAAGAAGGTAGACTTTGGCAATTAGAAGATAAGCCTTTTACCGTAAATAGCCTACCTTATTATCTTCCTACCTTCTTACCCTCTAAATCGGCTTGCCTTCCTGACATCCGGACTTCCAAATAAACCCTCTCCCTTAATCCCTCTCCCGAGGAGAGGGAAAAATTAACAATATTTTTTACCTTCCAAACCTGTTGCCCTCCGGACTTCCGGACCTATGTTTGTAAGCAAAAGTTTGTTTTATTTTGATTTTTTCTTCGGATTTTTGTTATGTTTGGATTTGCCGTTGTTTCTTTTTGGAAGGTTTGGGGTTGAGTATGATGTTTGAATACGTTTTACGCTGTATACATCAGGAATTGCCTGAATACTCAAGATTACTTTTTTAAGCGTCTCTATATTATCAAGTTCAATACCAAGTTCAATAATACCGATTTTCCCGCTTTTCGATTTAACATTTGCGTAATTTATGTTTGTTCCGTTATCAGACACTGCTGCAATAATATCTTTTAGAAGCCCTTGTTTTTCTGCCGTTTCAACCCTTATTGTTGTATTGTATGTTTTATTTGCATTGTCACCAGACCATCTGATATCCATTAATCTTTCAGGCTCAATATGTTCAAGCATCGGACAGTCCATTCTGTGAACTGTAACGCCTTTTGCACGTGTTACAACGCCCACAATCGGTTCGCCGGGGATAGGCGAACAGCATCTGGCTATAGAATACATTAAACCTTCAAGACCAATAATATCTTTTTCTGATTTTTTCCTTGTTGTTCCATGAAAAGTCCCTGAAGGCTGCTTAGGGGCTTCTGGTTTCTTGAGTTTGTTAATTATTTTATTTAAAGTGGTTTCTCCGTAACCGAGTGCCGCAAATAAATCTTCGGCTGACAGATAATTCATTTGTTTTGCGACTTTGTCAAATTCGCCTGTTTTCATATAGTCGTCAAATACAGATTTTGTCAGTTCATGTTCAAGGTTTGACCTTCCTACTTCAATATGTTCATCGCGGTTATTTTTCTTAAACCACTGTTTAATTTTTGATGCAGCCTGTTTTGTAACGACGAAATTCAGCCAGTCAAGGCGCGGAGCGGGTGTTTTAGATGTTAAAATCTCTACAATATCGCCGTTATGAAGTTTTGTGTCAAGCTGTGCAATTCTGCCGTTAATTAGAGCACCTACGGTTTTATTCCCTACTTCCGAGTGAATTCTGTAAGCAAAGTCAACAGGTGTTGCATTTACCGGAAGGTCAAATACATCTCCGTTCGGCGTAAATGCAAATACCTGATCGGAAAACAGGTCAAGCTTAACTGAATTTACGTAATCTTCGGCAGATGACATATCTTTATCATATTCAACAAGTTTTCTCATCCAGGAAAACTGCATATCTGTAGGGTTATTTGCTTTTTGCGAGCCTTTTTCCTTGTATCTCCAGTGGGCTGCAATACCGTATTCTGCGACTTCATGCATTTCCCATGTTCTTATTTGCACTTCAAGAGGTTTTGAACGCGGTCCGATTACAGAAGTATGCAGGGACTGATACATGTTGCCTTTCGGCATTGCTATATAATCCTTAAATCTACCCGGTATCGGCTTGAACTGGGAATGTATAAGTCCTAATACTTCATAGCATTCTTTTTCGGTATCAACGATAACTCTGACGGCGGTAATATCATAAAGATCATGGAATGCAATATTCAAGCGTTTCATTTTGCTGTAAATGCTGTAATAGTGCTTTGCACGACCTGTAATCTGGGCATTAATTCCCGCTTTTTTTACATCTGCCGTAATTTTATCAATAAGTATTTTTACGGTTTCTTCTCTGCTTGCTTTTGTTTGTGATACCAGACGGGCAATTTCAAAATATTTATCAGGTTCAAGATACCGTAAAGATAAATCTTCAAGTTCTGCTTTAATTTTATAGATACCTAAGCGGTTGGCAAGCGGAGCAAAAATATCAAGGGTTTCTCTTGCGATTTTCTGCTGTTTGCTTGTGGTCATAAAATTTAAAGTGCGCATATTATGCAGTCTGTCTGCAAGTTTTAGGAAAACTATTCTTATATCGCTTGCCATTGCAATAAATAATCTGCGGAAGTTCTCGGCCTGCCGTTCTTCATTTGATTTGAACTGTAGTTTCCCGAGTTTTGTTACCCCCTGAACAAGTGTTAGAACATCTTTGCCGAAAAGTTTTTCAATTTCTTCGGGTTTGGTGTCTGTATCTTCAAGAATATCATGCAGGAACGCCGCTTCAAGAGTATGCGAATCCACTTTTAGACCGACAAGAATTTTTGCAACTTCTACAGGATGTATAATATAAGGTTCTTCAGAAATTCTATACTGCCCCTCATGCAGACGTTTGGCAAAAAGATATGCCTTTTCTATCTGTTCAATTTCTTCTGGTTCTCTGTTTTGTGCAATCAGCTCTTTTTTTATATCGTCAAAAAGTGGTTTTTCGCTCATGATATAATCATAATACAGATTTTATCAGAAATTTTCAAGTAAAATGCAAAATTTCATTCATAAGGATTATAAAAATGCTAAAAGAAACAAATGAAGGTTTTCTAATAAATTTAAAAATCTCGCCGAATGCTTCCAAAAATGAAATTATAAAAACAGATGAAGGACTTTTGAAGATAAAAATAACAGCCCGGCCTGTTGACGGCAAGGCTAATAAGGCTCTTATTGAATTTCTTTCTAAAAGTCTAAAAGTGCCTAAAACTTCTATTGAAATTCTAAAAGGTCATACCGGAAAAGAAAAAACACTGTTGATACATTCAAAAAATATAGAAGTTATTGAAAAATTGAAAAGTTTTGTAAACTAAGACAATATTTTTAGCAACAAATTATATTTATAGTTTTTGGTACAATGAAAATAACTATTGCAAAATTTTATTTTTTAAGTTAGCATATAACCCATAAGGAAATATAAATGTTAAAAATCAATTCTTTAAAATTTCATCATTTACATCATCATAGCACCCTTGGAAGGCTATGAATTGATGTTGCGCGCTTTTAAAGAATAATGCAAAGTTAAGTTCAATTCTGATAAAAATAGTCTTTCAAGGAACCCCTTATGAAGCGTTTGTGAGACTATTTTTAATGAATTGGAGAAATAAAAAATGACAATAACAAATATAATTTCAGCTATAGGCAACAACAGCAGTGTATACCCCCTTATAGTCCGCGATTGCGGGATAGAAGTTCCTACAAAAATTATTCTGACCTATGACCAAAATAAAAAAGAATCTAAAGGGATTGCATACCTTGCAGCACGTGAAAGATTTCTTGATGAATATGCAACGTCCGCTGTATGGCTCGGAGGTATTCCGCTTGTCGGCTGGATTTGTGATAAATATATAAAAACACGCGGTTTAAATCCGAAAGTTAATTTGAAATTATACAAAGAAGAAGAAGGTATTCAGGGAATTGACTATAATATTAAAAAATTCAAAGATATCGCGCCTGATGCAGTAAAAGATCTTCTTAAAGCAAAAGAAAATAAAAAATTATATGAAAAATTGCTTGCTGGAAAATTTGTTGCATCAACCTCAATTCCGATTTTGTTTATGGGATTTATTCTGCCTAAGCTCATATTTGCATCTTCCGCAAGAAAAATAGAAAATTTGAGGAAAAAAGAGGCTGAAAAGAAAAATATTTCACCTGTAAGCTTTTTGCAGAAAGACAGATTTTATAAATCTAAAGAGGTAAACTTTACAGGTAACTGGATTACAAAGGCCGCAAATTTTTCTGCTCAGGATAAAATGGCTGTTACAGACGGTGGGTATGCTGTAGGGCGTGTGGCTACTGCACGTAATAAAAATGAACGTTACGATTTATCATTCAAAATGGCAGGCATGATGTTTTTAAACTTTGTAGCGCCAAAATGGATTGAAAAGGGGTTAAATAAATTAACGGGAGTTGAACTTGATCCTATTATGCTGGCTGATAAAGAATTTACAAAACAAATTAAAGAGGGAACTTTAAAACTTCCTTCCGGAGCATCTGCTGAGGAGCTTTTAAAATTTGTAGACAATATAGAAAATAAAGATACCTTATTTATAAAGTATGCAAAGAAATTCGACAAAATAAAAATGCTTGATAACGGTGTAAGAGACCCGAGAGAATATGTTGATATTAAAAAGCTCGGCAAATTCAGAAATGACATAGAAGAATTTGCTAAAAAAGCTCTAAAAACTAATGATTTCAATGGCTATCTGAAGCAGGCAAGGATTGCAAAATCTGCAAACATTTTAACTAATGTAGCCCTGAGCAGTTTTCTTCTTGCTTATGTTCTGCCAAAAGCCCAGTTTGCATTCAGAAAGTTAATTACAGGTTCTGATCTCGAACCAGGGCTTGCACCGGCTGAAAAAATTGTTGACCGTAAATAAAATTACATTGACAAAATTTTAAAAAATTTATATAATTTTGTAGAGGAGTATATTATATGAAATATTTGAACAATAGGGTTAATTGGGCTTTTACTCTGGCAGAGGTATTGGTTACTCTTGGAATAATTGGTGTGGTTGCAGCGTTAACCATACCTTCTCTGGTATCAAATACTAAAAAAAGTGAGGTATCTGCAAGATTAAAAAGGTTTAACAGTATAATGTCGCAGGTAATGATTGATTCGGAAAGAGTAAACGGGATGGCTGAGGATTGGTTTCAGTCTTCAATGACAGCGAAACAATATTTTGATAAATATATTGAACCGTTTTTAAAATATACAAAAATTGAGGATTACGGTACAGACAGTGTAATGGTTTATCTGGCGGATGGAACATCTTTCTGGATATACAAAGGCGGATGTATGGATTTTAAAGTTGATATAAATGCTGATAAAGCTCCAAATGTTCAGGGACGTGATCAATTTACTTTTTTGCAATGCCAGACAAAAAAAGATGCAAGCTGGTGTGATGGGCAAATCTGGTGTTCATACAGAAAGAATAATACAAGCAGTGATGACAGATTACAAGCTTGTAAGGATAATGCAATTTATTGCAGCGGTTATTTAGAAACTCAAGGGTGGGAAATTCCCGATGATTATCCTTACAGAATTTAATAAATATTTGTTAAAAAGATAATAATTATGTAAAAAAATACCCGCAAGAGCGGGTATTTTTATGAAATTTTATTTATAATAACTACACCATAGCTATTTCTCTGGGTTCCATAAAAACAACTTCATTGCTGTCCATAGAATGATCTACATCAGGTAAAATTTCATTTTTTATATTAGCTAAATCTTCCTGCATCAATCTTCTTGGAGAGCCGTCTGCAAGAGAATTATTTCTTAAAAGATATGACGGATGGAAGATTGTTATTGCTTTATAATCTTTTCCGTCAACGTTAATTGTCATCCATTGACCTCTGACTTTTGAGATTGTCTGTTTTTTATCAAGCTGTACAAAAGTTTTTAATGCTGTAGCACCGCAAAGAACTATAGCTCTGGGGTTTATAATATCAATTTGAGCGTTTAAAAATTTTCTGCATGCTGTCTGTTCTTCTTCTGTCGGAACTCTGTTTTCAGGAGGTCTGCATTTTACGGTATTAATAAGATAAATATCTTCATCTCTTGAAATTCCTGCATTTGAAAGAAACTCATTTAAAAGCTGTCCTGCACGTCCGACAAAAGGTCTGCCTGTTTCATCTTCCATTTCACCGGGAGCTTCGCCGATAAGAACTATTTTTGCAGTTGACGGGTTTCCGTCAGAAAAAACAACATTTTTTCTTGCTTTTGCAAGTGCACAGCCTGTGCAGCTTTCACACTTTGATCTTACTATCTCCAGACAATCTTTCTTCATTTTCGTCTCTCTCCTCTTTAAATATTCCTACATTATATTTTTTGCAATATCTTTTTAATTCTTTCATGATTACATCAGATAACATGAATACTGCTATTAAGTTTGGCACAGCCAAGAATAAAGTAAATGCATCAGATAGATTAATTATACTTTTAAAATTCATGGCAGAGCCGATAATTATGAATATACAATATATAACCTGAAAAGTGTGTGTTGTCAATTTTGTATCACCAAATAAATAATTCCACGCCTTAATCCCGTAATATGAGCCGCAAAGCATTGTAGAAAGGACAAAACAGCTTGCCATAAATGTTAACAAAATCGGGAAAAACGGACACACTGTACCAAATGCTTTTGAAGTTAATTCAATACCTGCAATCCCAGATGTATTCAAGTATTCACCTGAAACTACTATAACAAAAGCAGTTGCAGAGCCGACTATTACGGTATCAACAAATGGCTGAAGCATGGCAATAAATGCCTGTGCAACCGGATTATTTGTTTTTACGGCAGAAAACGCAATCGGTGCAGTGCCAAGTCCTGCTTCGTTTGCAAACATCGCACGCCTGAACCCCCAAAGCATGCACATCATCCATCCGCCGGCTAATGCTTTTGGATGAAATGCTTCCTTTAAAATTACACTGAATGTATGAGGGACATGCCCGATATTATATATGCATACCGCAAAAGCTGTTAAAACATATAATGTGCACATGACAGGCGTAACTTTGGATGTAAATTTGCCGATTGCTTTAATTCCGCCGATAATTGTAAAGTAAGTTATAACAGCCACTATCAAACCTAAAAGCCAGCCCTGATTTGCAAAAAAGCTGTTATTTCCGCCTGTAACTTCTGTAATCTGGGTTGTCATTGCGTTTATCTGGAATAAATTCCAGCCACCGATCATTGCAAAAATACAGCATATTGCATAAATTTTTGAAAGATGAGGAGCAAATTTCCCGATATATTTGTTATTTTTAAGTGCGCCTCCTATATAATACATAGGCCCGCCTGCGATTGTACCATCTGGATTAATTTTTCTAAATTTAAGCCCTAAAAGCACTTCTGCAAACTTTAACGCCATTGAGAAAAAGCCTGCCAGTATCATCCAGAAAATTACTCCTGGTCCGCCTATAGATACAGCCGCTGCAGAACCTGCAACATTTCCGATGCCGGCAGAAGCCGAAATAGTTGCTGTCAGAGCCTGAAAAGAAGATACTTCGCCTTTTTTCTTTTTAACGCGGATTTCTTTATGCTCATAATTTTTTGTAATGAGCTGTAAAGCGTGCTTAAATCCCCATATTCCGATAAATCTTGTCCTAATTGTAAAATAAAATGCAGCAATCATTAAAAGCGCAACAAGGAATTCAATTTTCACTCCATTAATTGTGATAGAACTGAAAATTATCCCTGAAATCTTATCGGCTATTGGTGATAAAAATGTATCAATGGCTGTGTCTAAATTCATCATTTTTATTATACTACAAACATAATTTAGAACATAAGATATGTTATTGGAAGTAAATAAGTGAATAGGTAAATAAGAGAATAAGTCATTACGGTGCGCTTTAGCGCACGAAAAAGTTGTTCTCTCACCCCTTTGGGGAGAGAGCTGTAGAGAGGGGCTTTAATATTACTGCTTAACGAAACTTTTACCCCTCCCTGATTAGGGAGGGGTATTGATTGTAACTCATCCTAACCTTCCCTATTTAGGGAAGGATACTGTTTTTTGTGCGCTTTTTCGCATCGAAAACAGCTTACCTTCTTACCTTCCTATCCTCTGTTTGCGTATATCTTATGATACTTTTGAAAGCGTATTACTGTTAACATAATTCACAAGTGCCTTAAATACAAAAGGATGAAGTTTGCCTTCTTTTACATCCTGATAAATTATTGTCAGAGCCTGTTTAGGAGACATTTCTTTTTTATATGTCCGTTTTTCAGTCAGCGCTGAATATTTATCTGCCGCAGATAAAATTTGCAAATTTATATCTGCATTAAAATCTTTGTTTACCCAGGGATAGCCTGTTTTTTTAGCATTCTGATGATGATTTCTTATAAGATTCAGTGTTTTTTCATCAAGCCTGGTTGTTTTTAAAAGTTCATAGCCTAGTTCTGAATGTTTATGCATAATTTCTGATTCAAGCTTTGTTAATTTATCCGGTTTGTTCAGGATTTGGACCGGAATAAGAACTTTTCCGATATCATGGAGGTAGGATGCATCTTCAACGGATTTTATGTCTACTCTGTTTTTCAAAGAAAACGGTAAATTATCAGCAATTCCTTTTACTATTTCTTGTGTATCTTTCATGTGGTTTTGTTTAAGGTCGTTCAGCTCTTTAATGTTAAGTTTCAAATCCGGATTAAAATCTTTTACCATTTTTTTTATTTTAGGATTTGAATTAATCATTTTTTGTATATATGCTTGTGATGTGTAAGGTTCAAGAGATGTGCTTTCAAATTTGTCAGCTTGAATTTCATTCCCGAATGTAATATATCTGTTCGGATTAATATAAATATTCGGCTGTATTGCGCACACACCAAGCGCTTTTGTTATTTCCAATCCCATTAACTTTTACACACTATAAATTAAACTACTACATATAAAATAAAGTATTTTTCCCCTGTTAAATTGCTCTAAATCCTGATCATGTGTACAATTTTTAACAATTATTCATTAAGGATATGTAAAGAATGAAAAAAATTTTTATTTTGCGTGCTATTATAAATATATGAGAGATATCAAAAATGTTTTAATATGCGGAATAGGTGCTGTTGGAAGTATTTATGCAGATAAAATTCAAAATTATGCTCCGGAAAGTTTAAGAGTTTTAGTTGATGAAGAGAGATATAAAAGATATATTAAAAATCCTATAATTTTTAACGGCAGAGAGCTCAATTTTAATTATATTCTGCCTGACGATAAGAGTTTTAAAGCTGATTTAATTATTATAGCGACAAAGTATGACGGGTTACATGATGTAATAAATAATATAGAAAATTTTGTTTATGATGATACTGTAATTTTGTCTCTTTTAAACGGTGTTACAAGCGAAAAAATAGTTGCCGAAACTTACGGCAGGGACAAACTCTTGTATTCATATTTTATAGGCCACAGTGCGGTCAGAACCGGAAGGCTTGTTATTCATGATGATGTGAATACTATTGTATATGGCTCAGAAAACTCTGATGATTTTGAGAACGTACAAAGAGTAAAAAAATATTTTGACAACGCCGGTATTAATTACAGCATACCTGATGATATCATTCATTCGTTATGGCTTAAATATATGCTGAATGTAGCAGCAAACCAGGCTACTGCAATTTTAAGGCTGACTTTTGGTGAAATGCTTGCAAATGATAAATGTATGGAATTTGCAATTAATTTGATGAAAGAAGTTCAGGCAGTTGCAAAAGCTGAAGGGGTGAGAAATACTGATATAATGATTGAAGAAACTATTGAAAACCTTCATAAAATGATTCCGGAAGGTAAAACATCAATGCTTCAGGATGTGGAAGCTGGAAGAAAAACAGAAGTGGATATGTTTGCCGGAACTGTTGTTAGAATGGGGAAAAAATACGGTATTGCGACTCCTTATAACAAAACTATAAAAGAGTTAATAGAAATTATTCACAGGCAGCAGGATATTAATAATTCAAAAAATTTGCTTAATATTTGTTAATATTAGGCAATTTTTTCTCTAAATTTTCCTTTATAAAAATACGGGGAAAATTATAGGAGAAAAATTATGGTTAACAAAATTTCAAAACAACAGGCTTACATTAATGCTGCAATGGCAAAACTTCCTGATGTGAAAAACAAGAAAGAGCATATCCTTAAAAAAGGTGAAACCTTATGGGGATTGGCAAAAAAGAATTTAAACAAAAAAAATGCTTCAAATAATGAAATTAATAACAGAATGCTTTTGATTGCAAAAATTAATAATTTAAAAACAGTTGAAAAAATGAATAACTTAAAGGTAAATCAAAAAATTTATCTGCCATCAGGAGAAGGGCAGGCTGTTATTGCCAAAAAACGTGCCAAAAATCAGCAGAATAATAAGCAAATTGCGAAGAATGTAAAAAGAAAAACTATTAGAAGAACTGTTCAAAAAACTCCGCAAAAAGCTCAGCAGAAAAATACAGCCAAACAAGCAAATTTGATAAGCCGTTCAACAAATCAAGCAGTTCAAAGTGCTAACAGCGCCTTTAATACTTTAAAAAATGACAAAACAGTAAAAGTTGAAAAAGTCAGAATTTATAATAACAGTGAATGTTACCATGTTACTAACGAAGAAAAAACAAAGTATGGATTTATAAATAAAAATAATATGGTTTTGTCTTTTAATGTTGATGGCAACAAACAAATAAAGGATGTATTTATAGAAGATTCAAAGCGAAATCTGAATGTTTTCGGTTATGATTATAAAATTGATAAAAATGGTACAATAAGGCAAAATCAATATCCTTTTAATGTTAAAGGACAGCTTTCCAAACAGGAAAATGCTCAAATGAAAGCACAATTGCAAAATGCAATGAAAAAAGCAAGATAATTAAATTGACAATTTAACAGGACATTTAAAAATTGTCCTGTTGAAATTGTCTGTTATAATCAATTGTCTGTTGCCGCATATTTTGTATTTCTTCGACCTGGCGGTCAACATGTTCTTCAACGCTTTCGCTGTTAACTGATGTACCATTAAGTTTTAATGAAGAAACACCTTTTAAAGCATTCATACTTATCATAAATATTACAGCTGTAATTACCAGCCCTATCAACAAATCAATTGCACCGAACGCCTGTTTTTTCATAATTTTATAACCTTAATTTAGCTTATTTCTATTGATAAAAAACTTTATGGCTTCTTCTGTTGTTTTAGGAGTTCTAAGAACTTCGTCTTTAATAAAATTAGAACTATTTCTTTTCATAAAAAATTTTTTATAAAGCTTCAAGCCAAAAAATATTATAATTGCAGATAAAATTACCCCGCACATTGCAAAAGCAAATTTTACAAAGGCATTTTGCATAACAGCAGAGCGGGTTTGTTCGCACAAGCCCGCATTTGCTGTTAAAAATAAAAGTGTAAAAACTGTATTAAAAACTTTATTCTTCAACTGATGCCTCTGTTGTTTCTTTAGTTTTTTTAGAACGTGTTTTTCTTGTTTTAGAAGTTCCACGATTTGGTCTTCTCGTTTTTTTAGGTTTTTCTTCCTCGGTTTGCGGAACTTCTTCTATTACAGGAATCTGTGCTGTTTCTGGCGCCTGTTCTTGAACTTCGGCTTCTAACACAGGTTTAATTTCTTCGTTCGGTTTTAGAACTGTTTCTGCTGTTTCAATTGTTGGTTCTATTATTTCCTGCTGTTCCTGTTTTTTCTCAAACTTATTTTTTCTGCCTCCGCGTTTTCTTTTATTATCGCGTTTTTCAGTTTCCTGAGCAGCAACGGCCGACGGATTTTCAACATCAATTTCTGGTATTGTCTGCTGTTGAATTTCAGGCTGTTCTATAACGGAAGTTTCCTGTTGAGGCTGATTATTTTTATTTTTATTCTTTTTAAAGTTATTTACGGGCAGTTTCATTTTAGCTGCTTTAGCTCTGTATTCACCTTCTGCTGTCGGGGTTGCAAAGTTAAACTCATTCATAAAGTAGCCTGTTCCCTGACAGTGAGGGCATTTTCTCGTAAATATTTCGGATAGAGACTGTCCCTGTCTGTGTCTTGTGAGTTCTACAAGACCTAAATCGGAAATTTGTCCGACCTGCGGTTTTGCTTTATCAGGTTCAAGCGCTATTTCAAGTTCTTCAAGCATCGCAAGTTTGTCTGCTCTCGACATCATATCAATGAAGTCAACGATTATCATACCGCCGATATTTCTTAATCTAAGCTGGCGTGCAATTTCATGGACTGCTTCGATGTTTGTTTTCAGAATTGTTTCATCCTGAGTGGATGAGCTTGTAAATTTACCGCTGTTAACATCAATTACAGTCAAAGCTTCTGTTTGCTGAATAAACAGGTAACCGCCTGAGGGCATATTTACTTTTACATTCAGAGCAGCTTTAATTTCTTTATGAATATCTTCTGCAACAAGAAGCGGCTCTGTTCCTTTATATAAAGTTACCTGAACATTTTTATTCATATGCCAGTTTTGCAGGATATTTTGAACTCTTTGCATTGCAAAAGCAGTATCAACAACAATTTCTTTTACATCTTCTGTACAGGCTTCTCTTATTGTTCTATATAGAAGATCCTGATCTCTGTAAAGAAGATTTGGCGGGGTCATTGTTTCAGCAGCAGTTATAATATTGTTCCATTTTTCAAGAAGAATTTCTAAATCCTCCTGAATATCAGCTTCAGATTGCCCTTCTGCTTCTGTTCGGATAATAACTCCGACACCAACCGGCTTAATAAGGCTTACAACCGATTTTAATCTCGCTCTTTCTTTTGAGTTTTCAATTTTTTTACTTATGCTTATTCCCGGTTCGTTGGGCATCAATACGAGAAATCGTCCGGGCAGGCTGATTTCTGTTGTAACTCTCGGACCTTTGTGCCCTGTAGGTTCTTTCACTACCTGAACTATGAGTTTTTGTTTCGGGGAAAGTTTATCTTTTAAGGCGCCTTTTCCCATAACATCCTGAGCGTGTAAAAATCCCATTTTGTCTGTTCCGACATTTACAAATGCCGCATCAATACTCGGTAGAATGTTATCAACCGTTGCGAGATATACATCACCTAAAATTACTTCTCCTCTTGAAATAAAAAAGTCGCTGACTTTACCGTTTTCCATTACTGCGGCAATGTTGTCGCGTTCTGCAATGATAATCCGTTTTTCAACATTTCCGTTTTTGTTGTGTTTGTCATTTGCCATAAATAAAATCCTTTACTATAATTCTTTTAAATCTTTGTCAAAAAAGCGTGTACGCTTTATATCAAAGGTTACATCCGGTGCAATTAAATTCATCAGAACATCTGCTCTCAATGCGGGAATTCCTTCTTCTGCAGTCCCGTCTTTTCTGTTAATTGCGGATTGACCGCTTTTAAGCACTATGAACAGACTTTCATCTTCAAATCGGTATGATTTAATTGATTTTTTTATATCTGTTTTTTTGATTAAACCTTTTTTGTTTTTCTTCTCTACAAAAATTTCTTGAGAAGATAAAACTCTGTCTGTATTATATCTTAAAGTTTCAAAATCGTAAAGTGATTTATTAAAAATATCAATTTTATATTCTGCCCATTGTGCCGTAATATCAATTGCCGGAGCATTTTTTTCTATTTTAACAATACTTATAATTTCTGATTGTTCCGGCAGAACTTTTTCCAACTTTAGTTTGAGTTCCTCTGGTGTAAGATTGTCAAAAAGTTCAATATCAACAAGTTCGCATTCGCTTTCGGCAAACAGTGGCAGAGCAATACCCATAGATACTTTCATTGAAGGGTTGTAGCCAAGTGAATACACTACATTCAAATCGGTTCTTGAAAGTGCTTTAAAAAATGTATTCTGCCAGTCAAGATGGGAAAAATATTTTAAAATTCCTGTTTTTGTAAGCTTAATTCTGTACTTATAAATTTCTCTGTCGTATCCCTGGCATGTCTGGGGATTTTTTATTTCTATTTTTAATTCCTGTGCTTTTTCGCTTGCTTTAAAAGGTTTAGCAAGAATTTTATGTATTTTTAAATTTTTGCACACTCCGCAATTGACGCAGGCAGTTTCGCATGTCGGAACAGTGGATGATAATATAGCAGAAGGACAGGAGGGTAGGCAGTTTTCTGATAATTGCCTAACTTCATACCCTCCTATCTTCTTATCTTCTAATATTGCGCTATTATATTCATTAACAAGCCATGTTTTGTCCAGCCCGACATCTATAAAGTCCCATGGAAGACTTTCTTCTGTTGAATATTGTTTTTGCGCCAGTTCTGCAAGGTTAATTCCTAGTTCTTCTGCTGTTATATGCCAGATATCTTTGTTAAAATATTCTCCCCACGCATCTAAATAACATCCTTTTTTATAAAGTGCTTCAATATATTTACAGAGACTTTTATCTCCGCGGGTTAATACAGCTTCAATTTGAGATACTGTATCTTCGTGGTAGTTAATTTTCAGACCTTTTAAGTGTTTTGTTTTTTCTTTTAAATAGTGTATATGTTCATCTACTTTTTCAAGGCTCATCTGACCATGCCACTGAAATGGCGTAAAAGGTTTAGGCACAAAAATCGACAGAGTACATGTTATATCAAGTCCATGGTTTAACCCTTTTTCACGTTTAATTTGCTTACAGCGGTATTTAATTTTGCTTAATAGCTCCGCCATTTCATCCATATCTTCAAGTGTTTCTGTAGGAAGCCCGCAGATAAAATAGAATTTTACTTTAGACCATCCGTTTTCATATAAAGTTAAAACGGCATTTAGAATTTGTTCTTCGGTAATATTTTTCTTTATAACATTTCTGAGTCTTTGGCTTCCAGCTTCGGGTGCAAGTGTCATTGTGGATTTTCTAATACTTTGTACAAGATTTGCAAGTTCAAGGTTAAAACCGTCAATGCGTTGGCTCGGTAAAGATACAGACACTTTTTTCTCGTTAAAATCAACGGCTAATTCTTTTATTACTTCATTAATATTTTTGTAATCGTTTGAAGATAGAGATAGGAGCGAATATTCATCATAACCTGTATTTTTTACAAGTTCTTTTGTAATTTTTATGATATCTTCAGCAGGTCTTTCTCTTACAGGCAGTGTAACATGCCCGGGCTGACAGAAACGGCACATTCTTCCGCAGCCGCGTCTGATTTCAACAACAGCCCTGTCCTGCACAGAGGATGAAAAAGGTATCGGATATGATTTTAATGCCGTATCATAAGTTAATTGTGCAATGCGTTTTGTAACAGTTCCGCCGGTTAACGCTGACCAGCGGCCTGTTGTGGAAGGTAAGAAGATAGGAAGTTCAGAAGGTAAGCCTTTAACTGATAATTGCTTATCTTCATACCCTCCTATCCTCCTATCTTCTGTATCATATCCGCATAATGCTTTAATTCTCTGGGCTCTCGGCATACCTTTTGTTTTTTCTAAAATTTGACAAACTTCTATAATGCTGTCTTCGCCGTCTCCTATCATAAATACATCTATAAAATCCGCAACAGGTAATGGATTAAACGCACAGGGCCCGCCTGCAATTATAATCGGGTCATCATCGCTTCTCATATCATTGCGGTAAGGAATTCCGGCCATTTCAAGCATTTTTAAAACGGTTGGATAGGCCATTTCATATTGAAGCGAAAATCCGACAGCATCAAAATCTTTTATATTGCGCTTACTTTCAAGGGCATATAAAATATCAGGCTGGAAATCTTTTTCCGGTGCGTAAACCCTGTCTGCCATGTAATTTGGCTGTTTGTTTACTAAATCGTATAAAATTCTTAATCCTAGATTGCTTATACCGATTTCGTATTTGTCAGGGAACGCAAAGGCAAATTTGACTTTAGCTGTATCAAAATCTTTATTGTAAGACAAAAATTCTCCGCCAACATACTGGTATGGCTTGGTGCATTTATATAAAGCTTCGTGATTATCTCTAAAAAAACAGTTCAAGTTTCCCTCCCTGTAAGTTATGCCGGATTATCCGGAAAATATTTATCAATTTCAATTATAGTACCATCAAGAGTGTTTTCTTCAAATGACTTCATAAATTTGAAAAGACCGCTGTTTGGTACATCATAATTATAAAGGAAGGTTTCTCCTTTGTATTCGCGCATAACTCTTACTATATAGTGGCATTTTTCTGCATATTTTAACAAATGATCAGCATTAAATTTATTACCGTTGTGATCTTTGTCTATTCTGACATAACTAAATCCTGCATAATATTTAATTTTTTCATTAGTTTCCTCATGCCGGCTGTTATTATGCTTTGAAAATATATCTATAACTTTTTTATTAATCTCATCACTCATTCTTTTATTTAACTATATTTTTTTAAGTCATGGCTAAATATTAAGAAAAATATTAACAATTTGTATCTTTAAGTTGAAGTTTAGAAGTATTCATTGCAAAATTGTACTTAACAGAAAAGGAGATTTATTAATGTTTTATTTAAAGAAAACAGAGGCTACAGGCAGGTATGAGATAAATATTTTCGGATTAAAAATGAAGTTTCGTCTTAAAGGTTCAAATGATAAGGGGTACGAAAAATTGGATAATCTTTTATATGAACTTGCAGATCCCCGTACTCTTGCATCTGTCAAACTTCCGAAAGTGCTTAAAGCCAGTGATGCCTTATATTCTCTTGTTTCCTCAAATAAATCTATGGCAAGACTCGGTGATGGAGAGTTTAAGCTTATAATGGGAGAAAATATCAGTTTTCAAAAATATGATCCGATTCTTGCTGAGAGATTAAAAAAGATTTTACGGAATCAAAATGATATGATTTGGGTGGGAATTACAGACTGTTTTGGTTATTGCAGCTCTGCTTATTTGAGAAGGGTTATGGTATCATGCAGAAATACATTATATAAATTTATAGACTTTTCAAAGACTTATATTGATACAAATGTTACAAGACAGCTTGAGTTTGTAAATGAGCAGCAGGGGAAAGACTATTATAATGCAATGAAAACAATATGGCAAAGTAAAGATATAGTGCTGGTTGAAGGTGCAGGCAGCAGATTAGGCATAGGTAATGATTTATTTACAAATGCATCTTCTGTCCAGAGAATTTTGTGTCCTATAAAAGATGCTTTTTCAAAATATGATGAAATTTTGAAAGAATGTTTAAAACAGCCTAAAAATAAACTGTTTTTACTTGCACTTGGACCTACAGCTACAGTTCTTGCGGAAGATTTAACAAATGCCGGCTATAGGGCCCTTGATATCGGGCATTTAGATACTGCTTATGAAGCCTTTTTACGTAAAAAAACTAAATTTGTTCACATTGAAGGCAAAATAGTTTTTAATGAGGAGAGAAATAAAAATTATATTAAACCATGTTCAGATAAAAAATATTATGAACAGATTATTTCAACTATAGAATAGTTCAATATGACGTATAATTTATATTGGTTCAATGCCTGAATTCCCTTGTGTTTTCTTGTGTTAAAAAAATAGCCATATGGTTAATATTTAAAATAATTTGTTGATGCAATAATATAAATAATATGAGGAATAAAAGCGTGAAGATTATTGAAAAAGGTACAGCTCCGCATTCTTATAAAATTAATCTGTTTGGGGTAAGGATAAGGTTTAGGAATTTTTTTGCTTTTAAAAATAACAGAATAATATTGGTTAACACTAACGGTTTAGAAACTGTAGTGAAGAAAATCAAAGGCCTGGATGTTAAATTTTTGGGAGCTAATGCGGTTGTCAAAATATATAAACCATATCCGAAATTTGAAAACAGCTCTATAATATGTGGTGATAATTCTGTTGTTTCAATAGGGGCATCAAAATACAAAATTGTAAATTCCTGCATTAATGCTTCTGCATCGTTTACAACCGTTAAAATAGGCAGTAATAATTTTATACGGGGATTTTATGTCTCCTGCACAGATAAACAAAATCTTGTCGTTAATATTGGCGATAACTGTTTGATCGCAAATGGTGTCAGGTTATGGACAAGTGATTTTCATACAGTTATAGATGCGGATACAAAGGAAGTTTTAAATACTCCTGCCGGAATTAACATCGGAAATCACTGCTGGCTTTGTGAAGATGTTACTATTTCAAAAGGTGTTAATTTGCCGGATGAATCAATAGTCGCAGCAAAAGCTTTCGTAACAAAATCATTTTATAAAAAAAATACAATAATAGGCGGAATACCTGCGTCAATAATTAAAGATGCAAATACTTCATGGTCAGAAAAACCTTACTGGCAATATGCTAACGAATCTATTTGAATTTTTTTGCATAATCTTTATATTCTTTTATAAAGTCTATTATTTCCAGTGCTAATTCTTTTCTTATATCAATAGGGGCATTTTTTAAATATTCCATAGCATGAGAAACTTTAATATTTTTGTCATACCACCGGCGCATAATGTAGTTATATTGATCATCCAGAGACATTTCAATATTAAAGTCAATATCTTTTAATTTATCAATAATAAAATCAGCACAACGAATTTGAATGTATTCTTCAGCTTTTTCAAGTTCAGCAACAGCCCTGCTGACCGTTGGATCAATATCATACCAGCGTTTTTTCATACATTCATAATACTGATTTTTTCAATTATTGTCAAGCTTTTACAACTGCTGAGTTTATATATGCAAGAACTGACAATGAAATATCTTTCTGCAGCTCTTTTTTAGTCTCTTTCAAATACGCAAAAGCAGTAGAAATCGTTTCATTCTTATCATACCATCTTGCATGTCTTTTAGCAAGATTAGTTTTAGCAAGATTTTTTATATAATCAAACTCTTTGTCTCTCTCTTTTACAAGTTTAATTATGTATTCTGCATACTCCACCTGCGCATCGGCTGGTGCACACTCAATCATACTAATTGCCATACAAACATCCGGTTCCAAGTCATACCAGCGCATTCAGCTTCCTCCCTTTCATATACAAATTTATTATGCCCGTATTTTTATAAAATCAAACATCTTGTAAAATTTTGTTATCATGTTTAATTTTTTTGAATTAATTATATAAGTGTTGTATAATTCAGTTATGAAACGATTTGTTGTTTTTTTTATATTACTTTCATTTTTAACCTGTAACACATCTGTTTTGGCAGAAGTGTTGGAAGGTCATGCTGAAAAGACTGATGTATACGAACAGCAAATGCAGCAGGAATTATTTACTGGGAAAGTTGAACATCTTGAGAGAAAAGATGTCATAAATATGACAGTTTCTCAGGTTCTGGACAGCAATATAAATATGGAAGGCGATGAATTTTTTGCTGAAGTTACTGACGAAGTCAAAGGTGATACAGGTGTAATAATTCCAAAAGGAACTATTGCTCATGGTAGAATTTCACAAACCGGCGATGCAAAACGACTCGGCAGGCAGGCATGGATTTCGCTTGATTTTGATTATCTCGTAACACCTGACGGGCGTGAAATTCCTATTGAAGGTAAAATGTCTACAAAACTTCATCCTGTTGCAGAAGCCTCTAAAATTGTAGCGCAAGATGTTGGATACACTCTGGCAGGCGGCGCAGTCGGCGGATTTATGGCATTGAACTGGCTGGGGCTTGAAGCTGCAATTGCATCTCAAGGGTATACAGTTGCTGGCGGTGCTGCAATAGGCGGAGCAATAGGTCTCGGTATGGCATTGATAAGAAAGGGGCATGATGTTTTGATAGCTCCGGGAGATGAAATCAGGGTTAAAATAAATACATCTGTCCCACTGCCTGTTTACAAAGAATCAGCTTTGATGCAGCATGAAATGTTTTATCCGGGGTTAGATATCCATATAAGCGATATAAAGCATGAAACGGATCCTTTCGGAGAAGTTAACACTATTACTCTAACGGTTATGATTTCAAATATGTCGGATAAAACATTCTCAGGGCTTGATATGGCTTTGGTTAATGATTACAATTCTGTTTTCAGACCGTCAATTTTTGGCGATACAAAATTAATGTTTAAGCAGATACGCCCCGGAGATAAATTCGCCGGTCGTGTTTCTTTCGCGGTTGACAATGTCAACAGAAGTTTCTGGCTGACCTTCTATGACAGGCGCAAAGGTAATGCATTGACAAAAATCTCCCTGGATAATGCTTATAGAAATGTTTCTGAAAAAACTAAAAAGAAAAATTTGAAATTACGTAAACGAAAAACAAATTTCAAAAAAGAAGAAGATCTGCTTAATATCGAGTAATTGTAACATTTTATTGATAATTAACTTGAAATAAAATTATTTTATGTTACAATATTAGTAATTAGTAAAGTAAAAGAAAGTAGAGGAATATATGGTGTGCGGTAAATTGGAAATAGATATTTTAAACTCATTCTGGAAGCTTGCTTCAAAGGATGAGGACAGTGATATTTCTATTCAGGATATAGTGGATGATTTGTCGGCAAACGGAATAAACAGAGCGTATACTACTATAAAGACCGTCATGGATAGACTTACCGTAAAATCAATTCTTGTACGCTATAAGGTTGGTAAAAAGTTTTACTATAAAGCAGCTATGAATAAAAACGAAATGGCGCTTGATGCTGTAAAAACAGTCGCAAATCAGTTTTTTGACGGCAGTTTTTCAAATATGATAAGATTTGTAGAAGAAAATATTAAAGACGTTTTAGTGTAAAAAATGGATTTGGCAAAAGATCGGAAATTTGTCGCAAATCTGATACGTCAGGTATTGATTTCTCGTATGTGTGTAAGGGAAGCGATATTGAAATTTCCGCGTGATACGGAGGATAAAAGTATTCACGCGGCTTATCATGCTCTGATACACTATGAAGCGGATGAAGATTTGCGTGCACGCGATAAACTTTACAGAGAGGAACAGGACGATTATATGGAATTTATTTCAAATGTGCTTGACCGCGGAGAAAATTTACCCGAAAATATTATTGAGAACTATGAAAAATATTATGCTTGTGCTAATATTCCTCATGAAAAAAATGCAAAAGGTTTCTTGAAAAGTTTTTTGAGATTTTTAAACATAAAATAGAAGATTTATTAAAAAATAAGGAGAAAAGATGAAAAAGTTACTTGTATTATTCTGTATTTTACTGATTGCAGGCGGATGCACTATGGCAAAAGCAGACAAAAATTTAGAAGTTCTGCCCCTGTTGTCTTCTAAATCTGAACAGGCAAACAGAGTCTGGGTTGGTACATTCCAGCTTGTATGGAATGATTTGATGGACGGAATTGTGAAAGGTCCTGTAAAATTTAAAGATTATAAATCACCGCTTGCAAAGCAGCTAAACAAACAAAAATTTAAAGCGGATCAATTGTCTGAAGATTCTTATTACAAAACATACGGAGAAACTTCACCTGAGTTAAAGGCACAGATTGAAACGGCTATTAAAGAAAAATTTAATGAGACAAGCGATATTTTGGATTCTTTTGACTGGACACCTGCCCCTGGGAAATATTTTATTTATGCAATGCTGAAAAAAGATTTTAAGTTTTTAACTACATTTGATAAATTGAAACCTGCAAGATTTGCTCATTCTTTCAAGAAAGTCGACTACTTTGGAATTGATGAAAACAGTGACAAAGTCTTGGATAATATGATAAATGTTTTGTTCTATAATTCTAAAGATGATTTTGCTGTTGCAATAAGAACTGACGGAAATGATGTTGTTTATCTTTATAGAACTGACGATGACAAAACTTTCGATAAATTATACTCTGATATGTTTATGAAAAAGGTATATTATGACGGTCCATCAAAGTTTAATGAAGAAGATGAATTAAAGGTTCCAAATATTAGTTTATACAGAGAAAAATCTTTTGATGAGCTTTGCAATCATAAAATTAAAGGTACTGATTTGATTATTTCGCAAGCTCTTGAAACAATTGATTTCAAAATGGACAATGAAGGTGTGAAATTGAAATCAGAGGCTGGTATGGCTGTTGCCTTATCAGCTATAGTTCCTCCTCAAAAGCTAGAACCGCGTAAATTTTATTTTGATGACACATTTGTTTTATTCCTACAGGAAGCAGATAAAATGAAACCTTATTTTGCTTTAAGAGTTAATGATATCTCTTTGATTAATAAAACAGGTAGAAAATAAAAAATATTTTTGTTAAATATATAATTAAAAACCGGACTATCTTTTAGTATCAGAAATGATTTAATTTTTCATTCTGAACCACAAAATAATCCGGTTTTTTGATGTACAGAACTCAAGATCAACAAATTAAAATTATAGCAAAAAGAATATTCCTAACGGTGATGTATTGTTTTTATATATTTTTTAACCTTATGATGAAAGGAGATTATATGACTACTACTATTATTGGGATTTGTTTGGAAAACAGAATTGAAACATCTGTGGATTTTCAAAGACTTATTACTAAATTCGGCTGTGAAATCAGGACAAGAATCGGACTTCACCCGTCTATCAGCGAGGTTTGTCTTAATCGCGGTATCGTACTTCTGGAAGTTAACGGCGATGCAAAACTTTTAAAAGAAGAACTTTCAAAAGAGTGGAAATTTCAGACAATGGAATTTGAATTATAACTTTTGTAAATATTTTATTTTTTTTATAGCAAAAAATAGTTTTCAGGGTGTTTAATGCTGAAGGGAATTAGACCAGATGATAACGCCCGTAACAGCTTCAAAAACAAATTTATTCTATCAGGCGCTTCAAAAAAAAACGCCAGACGATAAAACAGAAGCTTATAAACCTGTTAGAACGAGCATCTTTTATATTAATGATTTCCATGGCAAGTCTATAAATATGGAGAGAACAGTTACGGCTTCAAATGCTTTTGATCATTTTGTTCCATCTGTGCCTACTGATAAATTAAAACTTTCATCAGGTGATATTCAGCTTGGAGAACCTGTTCCATCAAACCGCGTTATGGTTGAGGCACAGAATATTATGGGAATTATGGCTTCTGCAATGGGAAATCATGAGTATGATACACCCGAACATATTGCAGAACTTATTCCGCACATGGGTTATAAAATGCTTGCCTGTAATATAAATATTAAACCGGATAATCCTTTATACAAAAAAGTTGAAAAATCTTATATTCAGGAAGTTAACGGCAACAGATACGGAATAATCGGTGTTTCTCCTGTCGATTTATTTTCAAGATTAAAATACGGCAAAATTTTTGAAGAGCTAAATATTGACGGCATAGAAAATACTATAAAAGATGTTCAGGAAGAAGTTGATAAGTTAAAAGAACAGGGTGTTGATAGAATTATTCTCTTGTCTCATGTCGGTTTTGGATATGACCAAAAAATTGCTAAAGAAACTGACGGCATTGATATAATTCTCGGCGGACATTCGCATAATCTTGTGAAAGATGTTAAACCTGAAGTTAATCTGTTTAATTCAAAATCAGGCGAACCTGTTGTTATTACGCAAGCTGGCAGAGACGGAAACTATTTCGGCGTTTTGAATGTTGAATGGAATAACAGAGGAGTTATGACAAAAGTCCAAAATAATATAACAAGTACACGTGGATTTAAGCGAAATCCTGTAGTTAGGCATGTTTTTGAGACTATTCTTGGTAAACCGAAAATTGTGGGCACAATAAATTCTGTTTCAACGGTTCCGCAAAATGTAGCAATAGAGCCAAGTGGTCATGGAAGTTTCCTTTGTGATTGTATGAGAGAGGAATTGGGTACCGATATAGCTCTTTTTGGCTCTGCAACAATGAGAGGTTTTTTTGAATCGGGTAAGCTTGATACAAGGTGGTTGGAGGATATTTCACCTTTTAAAAACAAAATGGCAGTTGCAAATTATACAGAAAAAGATATTGTTGATGCCTTGCGTGTGGCTTGTAAATCTCTTGTTAATACAAATAATAAACCGGGGCTTATATACGTTTCCGGGTTAAAATATTCTGTCAGCAAAAACGGAGATCTGAAAAGTGTATTTTTTATTGATAAAAGCGGGAAAGAAACTCCTATTGATATAAATAATCCGCGAACTGATAAATTTTATAAAACAGCATTAACAGATTACTATGCTGAAGGTCATGACGGTTTTACAATGCTCAAAAAAGCAGATAATGACGTTAAGATTTATGATTTTGATGTATGCAGATGCATAGAAGATTATATGCACAAACATCCTCAGCCGGTCGATATTAAAGATGACGGTAGAATTCAAATAGTTGATTAACAGCTTATTATTTTTTCTTTATATATCTGAACAAGGCAGTAATACCATACAATTTGTACTAAGAATGTAAAATATCCTCCGAGAATACCTCCGGCAAACATCGCAATAGAAATGTCTTTAATACCGGCTAATGCTAGGATTACCCCTGCAAAAAAGCTGGGCATCATTGCAACACCATACACCGGTATAAATAAAAGCCCGAGTAATACAAATTCTGAAAAAGTTTTTTTCAAATATTGGAAAGGAAGAGTTATGTTATAAAGTCCCTTTTTGTCATAGTTTTTGGAATATTCAATATATACAAACTGTACAAATGCACCAAACATTAAGACAAAAAGCAAAAGAGCAATACCAAATATTTTCATAAATGTATTAGTCGCAATTATAAAGCATGATAAAATAACAGACGCAAAGATGTAAAAAGTCCAGCAAATCATTAAAGGTAAAGCGTCCCAGAATACTTTAAACGGTTTAATGTCAATTTCAGGCATAATACCCTGCGGATTATCTTTGTCAAATGCGTTATGTGAAAATATAAGATTATATCCGGCCATGTAAATTCCGAAAATAATAAGAACAGCTAGTGCTATTAAAAATAAATTCATGTCAGGCATTTGTTTTGTTGTTTTTAATGCTTCTGATGCTCTGTCCAGATATACTGATGAAATTGATACAAAAGCGGTAATTATAATAAGAAGAATATGTTTTACAGCAATTTTTTCTCCCTTAAATATTTTTGAAAATCCATTGACCATTAAATCTATAACGTTCATTGTTCCTCTCTCTCATATGTTTTTAATAATTCATAATCCCAGACAAGCGTGCCGATTGTCAGTGTGTAGACAAGTAGTATCGCAGTAATATAATTAGATAATTTTGCTATTTGTGTCTGATGTGCAGATAGTGCAAGACTTATAGAGTTTACATCGCCTTTATATAACAGGGCAACAGAAACACCTATAACAAAAAATATAAGAAAAACCGAAATAAGTGTAACTGCATAGCTTGCAATAACAACCCAAATTCGTTTTATAAGAAGCATAAAATAATCTTTAACCTTAAATTTTGAAAACATTTTGAATGCATCAGAATTTTGAAAGTTATAAGAATATCCTGCCTGAATCATTGTTATAGGAATTGCTAATAATGTTTGTATACAAAAAGCCTGATATTGATATTTTGTAAACAGGCTCACAAGACAAAATGGAACCCCGATTAAAAATATTATGAACGGGATTTTTTTTAATGCTGTTTTTAAAACATTTACATCCGAATCAGGAATTCTTCTGGCATGAAGAAATTCTGTTTCAAAACCTATGATAAAAAATCCGAATAAAATAATTAGTCCTGCAAATATAATTTTTGTGTAAATTGAAGCGTCATTATATAGCTGTTCGGCAAGCGCAATATAACCGTTAATTAATCCTGCAATTCCGCATATTGAAAACAGACAAATCTGTCTTTGTAATGCATTTTGCCCTGTATATAAATATTTTAATGCCTCGCGCATATTAGCCATTATCGTTATCATCCTTTCTTAGTGCAGGTTTAATATCTCTTTTGTACGAATTAATAAGCGAATATGGAAATGCAAAATACCATGTAATAATTACAAAATATCCGGCAATCGAATACATTATAACATCCAAAAAGTAAAAGTTTTCACTAATATATCCGATTTTATCAATTCCGGTCAGCCCTGCAACAGTGTATAAAAGAATATAAATTACTGCAGCCGCCAGTGTAATGAGAATAAATAAAATAAGTTTAATGTATAGCGGTTTAAATGCCGGTTTTATAAATTTGAATAATAATGCGATATTCATTAAACCTTTTGAATTAAAATTCTCTGCGTATGCTAAGAATATGTAATACACAAACACCGCAAAAAATAAAATTGCAGCAACTAATATTATTGCAGCAGGTATAAAGTGGGTTGTCATATATATTACGACAGAAAAAAGCAGGCAAATTACAGCATAAATTCCCCATATTACATTTAATTTTATAACGCCCCAGAATACTTTAGGCTGAATATCCGTAAAAAAAGGAAGAATTCCGTTATTAATATTATTAATGGCATTGTGTAAAAATTGTAGGCTATATGCTCCTATAAGTATATTACATATAATATCAACAGGGTTCTGCCTAAAAGTATAGGGTCTGCCAAGTTTTATATCAATTAATTCGGATATAATAGTCCATAAAAATGAAAGAATAATAAGCCATATATGTGCTTTTTTATTTTCGAATACTTTTTTATAACTATCTATTAATCCGCTCATGCTCTCTCCTTGTGATGCTTTTATTATATCAGTTTCTCAATTGTTTGCAACAATATTTTTTTATATTACAATAAAATTATGGAAACAGAGATAAAACAACGCCTTAACAGTTTAAAAAGCAGATTTGAAAAAATAAAGGAGTGTCTTTGACAGGGCATTTCTTGATGATAAATTAAAAAAACTTGAAGCAGAAATGCAGAATCCTGATATATGGTCAGATCAAAGAAAAGCATCAGAACTTGGTGCACAAATCAGAGATATTAAAGATAATATTTTGTTTATAGATAAATGGCAGGCTGTTGTCGATGATGTTGAAACCGCATTCGAAATCGGTGATGAAAGCTTGATATCAGAAACTTCACTTCAGCTTGATGAGATGGAAACAGCTCTTGACAAATTTGAAGTAAAGCAGATGTTGAGCGGAGAATATGATGAGGCTGACGCTATTTTATCAATAAATTCAGGAGCGGGCGGCACTGATGCTCAGGATTGGGCAAGTATGCTTTTAAGAATGTATATGCGCTGGGCAGAAAACAGAGGCTGGAAAGTTGAACTTCTTGATAAACTTGATGGTGATGAAGCTGGAATAAAATCTGCAACAATAAAAATTACAGGCAGATATGCCTACGGTTATTCAAAAGCAGAAAAAGGCGTCCACAGATTAGTCAGAATTTCGCCTTTTAATGCAAACGGAAAGCGTCAGACAAGTTTTGCATCAGTAGAAGTTTGTCCGATAATAGAAGATTTTGAAAAGACAATAACGATTCCTCCTGAAGATCTTGAAATTGATACAATGCGCTCAGGGGGTGCCGGTGGACAAAACGTTAATAAGGTCGAAACAGCAGTCAGAATTCTTCATAAACCTACAGGAATAGTTGTAAAATGCCAGCAGGAGCGTTCCCAGCTTCAAAATAAAGAAAATGCACTTCAAATTCTTGCATCAAAACTTCTTGCAATCAGGCAGGCTGAACATGAAAAAAAATTGGCAGAATTGAAGGGTGAAAATGCTGATATAAATTTTGGTTCACAAATTCGTTCTTATGTATTTCACCCTTATAAAATGGTAAAAGATCACAGAACTGGTTTTGAAACAGGGAATGTTGATGCTGTTATGGACGGCGATTTGGACGGTTTTGTAGAAGCATATCTAAGGATGCATAATTGAAATTATTTTAAATATATGTTATTATATTAGTATAAATTTTACGCATAATAATAAGGAGTTATAGAATGAAAAATTATGAGAATTTACAAACTCCCGTAACTTCGGGGGGGGGGCACTTTTAGCTGACAGATGGCGTGAAACCCGGAAGGCCAGATGTCAGGATGTCAAGCTGTTATCAGTGCTGCGCACTAAAATAACATCTGTAATCAGCCTGCCTTCCTGTCCTCCGAACCTCTGTTCTTCTGATAGCACCTCACCCCAGCCCTCCCCATTCTGGGAGGGGGTAGGTCATGGTTTAAGCGGCACGCTCTCCCTCTCCCGCAAGGGGAGAGGGAAATCCACTTCACGTTTCACTCTTCACTAAAAAAACAAGCCGCGTTTACTCTGGCAGAAGGTGCTACGCACGTAGTCCACTTTGACGACATTCGTCGCGCTGCGTTCACTCTGGCTGAGGTGTTGATTACATTAGGAATTATCGGTGTTGTTGCAGCACTTACTATACCAACTTTAATTAATAAATATCGTGAGAAACAGACTGTAACTGCGGTAAAAACAGCATATTCTATATTTTCACAAGCATATATGTCTGTGGCAAATGAATATTATTCTCTTGATAGCCTTGTTGATTCATCAAAATCTGATAAGGAAAATGCTCAAGCAATGTTTAATGCATTGTCAAAATATATTAAAAAGGTTAAAAGCTGTGATACAGAAAGTAATTGCATGGGAGATGCATATAAAACTCTTGATGGTAGAATATTATCACGTTCTTGGGATGATTATGCAAATGTTGAAACAGGGATTCTTGCTAACGGTATGAGTTTTTGGGTATTAAGCACAAAAGGAGCGTATGATGGTTATTCGGGACAAATTGGTGTAGATATAAATGGTTCAAAACGTCCAAATCAGTTAGGGGTGGATTGTTTTCATTTCGCTGTGTTCAAAAACGGAGTAGTTGTGGCAAGCGGCGCTGATAATCCTAAATATAATGAGTATTTAGATACGGCGGGTGTGCCTAGAAGATTTGGCAGATGCAGCATTAATTCTGATGCAAATGAATATAATGGATATGCTTGTACTTCATGGATTATTGAACATGAAAATATGGAATATCTTGATCGCGATATTTCACGTGAATAATAATTCTTATTTCGGCAGATGTTTTTGCCAGTCAGCATCAAGGCTTCGAATAAATCTATGTGCGTCGATTACATCATCGTAATTTATAGGTTCGGGGCCTTCCTGTATATCTAGCGGTTCATAGTTTTTTACATCAATATCATTAAAACCCAAAAATGCAAGACCGAAATTTTTCCCGCAATATTTGCATTCCAGACTTATTACAGTCAGACCTTCTTCTTGACGTTTGATGTTTATTGAGCTTTCATCAAAACTATTTTTGCACTGTGAACAGCATAAGTTATTAAATAATTTTTCTATTTTCTTTTTCATATAAGTCCTCACTATTATTATAAATAAAATTTTATTAAAAATTGTTAATTTTTTGCGGGGCATGGGTATAATAGAAATAAGGCGGATTATATATGTCGTTTAAATTCGCTTAAGCTTAACAGATAGGAGTGTTTATCATGGAAGCTATTAACTTAATTCTATTCGGTTTCATCGTTTATACTGCGTTAATCGTAGTTCCGAGCATCTGGGAAGAATTAACAACAGAAGGCTAAAGCTTTTAAATTTTACAGACGTAAAAATTCAGGTTTAGTTCCTTTTTCTTTAAAAAATTTTTGAGAGTGTGTAAGTATTCTATTTTAAAAGTGTAAATTGTACGTTAAATATTTTAACGCTCCTATTGTTAATGCATTTTTTTTGATTTTTTGCCGTCAAAAACCATTTTTTATAGTTAAATATGATTTAAAGTATTGTAATTATTACAATATAAAATGACAGTTGGTGTTATTAATATTAAAAAAAGAGCCTAAAAAGAGGCTCTCTGTTTTATTCAAATGTAAACCCGTCAGCTTTAAATCTGTCTATTACTTCTTGCAATTGTTCATCAGAGCAAACATAAGACAGTCTGAAAAAACCTTCTCCATGTACTCCAAAGGCATTTCCTGGAACAAGTACAACACCTGATTTCTTTAATACATCTTCACAGAATTTGAATGCTGAATCATATCTTTTAGGTATCGGCAGCCATAAGTAAAATGTTGTGTGTGGTACATGGCGGTCATCTATAGGCCAACCTAGTTCTTTAAACCCATTTACCATGATTGCCTGTTTTCTTGCGTAGCCTTTGTTTTTTTCTGCAATATATCTATCGCCCTCTTCCGAGTTAAGGATTTCAGCACAGGCTTTTTGCAATGCTTTAAATATACCGTTGTCAATTGTTGATTTGCCTTTTCCGAAACGCTGTATAACTTCTTTGTTTCCGCAAACCCAGCCCAATCGCCAACCGGTTACTGCATATGGCTTTGAAAAACTATAAAATTCAATCCCGATATCTTTTGCTCCATCCAGTTCAAATATGCTGAAAGGTTTTTCCTCCTCCCTAAAGTACATATCGCAGTAGGCAGCATCAGAAACAAGCAGAATATCATACTTTTTACAAAAATTTATTACTGACTGTATGTATTCTCTGCTTGCAGAGCTTCCAAGCGGATTATTCGGATAATTTATAAACAAAGCCTTAATGTTTTCAGGTTTGTAGCCTTCTTTTATTATTTGATTATATATTTTTTCAACGTCCGGCTGAAAATTATTTTCATGCGTTAAAGGCATTGAATAGGCTTTGGCACCTGAACATTTAATGAATTGTAAATATGAGGCATAACAAGGATCTGGAACCATGATAACGTCTTTTTCGAGTTCAATATGTTTTGGTGTGGTTATAAATCTGACAAGGTTCGCGATGCCTTCTTTAGAGCCTACGAGTGAAAAAATTTCAGTCTCAGGATCCATATCAACACCGAATCGATTTTTCATACGTTTTGCAATTGCCTGTCTAAAGTAAATTTCACCTTTTGGAGTTGAATACATGTGAATTCCGTCTTCATCTAATATTTCTTTTAGCCTGTCAATTAAGGCTTTTGGTGGGTTTGCAGTTGGCGCACCCATTGAAAGCGATATAGGGGCCCTATTTCTTGCTGTTAATTCGTCTTTTAATTTTGCAGTCTGCTCTTTTAACCTGAACATAATATATGTGTCGAGCGACATAACTTCTTTGTTAAACAATTTCTCAATATTCATATTTTCATACCTCAATTTTCCGATATCATATGCATAGGTCCATCAAGTGATGCTGTTACAAACTGTTTTGTGTATTCATTGTTTTGCATAAGCATATCATCAGGAGTTCCTTCATAAACTATTTTTCCGTCATACAGCATAATTACGCGGTTCGCTGTTCTTTTAATTGTTGACATCTGGTGGGTTACAACAACAGATGCAGCATGTGTTTCGTCTTTCAGTCTTACAATATAATCTTCTATAAGTGTTGACGATATGGGATCAAGACCGGCTGTAGGTTCATCGTAAAGTATTGTCTTGGGCCGGGTTACGATAGCCCTGGCAAAACTGACACGTTTTTGCATACCGCCTGAAAGTTCTGATGGGAATTTGTATTCAATACCTTTTAAACCTACAAGCTCCAATTTTTCAGCAACTATATTTTTTATCTCTTTTTCACTGTATTTATTTCGGAGCTCTTTTCTTTCATGAAGCGCAAAAGCAATGTTATCAGCAACATTTAAGGAATCAAAAAGCGCAGAATATTGAAATACCATTGCAATATCGCCGTCAGAAGTTATAATTTCTCCGCTGTCAGGAGTTAATAGTCCACAGATAAGTTTTAAAATAGTACTTTTTCCGGAACCTGAAAATCCGACAATAGCTAATGTTTCACCATCTTCAACTTTGAATGAGACATTATCAATAACACGTTTTTCATCAAATGTTTTTATTAAATTTTTGACTTCAATACTCATCTTTTTATATTGTACCTCTTTAAAAGAAAAATGCTATAGCAAAAATCATATCCCATATTACAATTGCAACAAAAGACCAGACAACCGCTTTTGTTGTAGCTTCTCCTACTCCTTTTGCTCCGCCATTTGCATAATATCCGCATGAACAGCTTATAAGAGCTATTGTAGCTCCGAAAAATACGGATTTTAAAAGACAAACGCCTAAATCTTTTAAATATATTCCAAGCCAGGCAGAATCAAAAAAGGCCATAAAACCAAGTCCTGCGGTTAACTTAGCTGTAATTGCTCCCGCAATAACTCCGACAGCGGATGCAATAATAACTACAGGGGGCATCATAAAAATTCCGGCAAGCACGCGAGGCACGAAAAGATATTTTATAGGATTAACTTTTAAAACTTCTATGGCATCAATTTGTTCTGTGACACGCATGGTGGCTATTTCAGATGCAATAGAAGAACCAATCATTGAAATTATAGCAAAGCCTGACATTATAACACCGACTTCTCTGACAATAAGTATTGTCATTAAAAGTCCTACAAAATTTCCGCCGCCTTGCTTAACCATTTCCAAAGCAACCTGAGATGCGACGATAATTGATGTCATGCCTACAATTGAAAGAGTTATAGGCAGTGATGTAATACCAAATCTATAGCACTGTTCTATTACTTCTTTCAACTCAATTTCGCCTTTAAAAATAAATTTTGCTGTATCAATTCCATTGAGAGTTATTTTACCTAATGTGTCAAGGAAGCTCTCAAGTTCAGAAAAAATTCCTGTAAAAATTTTATAAGTTGCTGATTGTCTATAGTATTTTTGTAAACTACCCATTTCTGAATTATACAAAAAATTTTGTATTTGTGCAATTTATGTTGCAAAAACATAAAATTGCGCATTTATTGCGCAATCTTGGATTTGTCCTAAAAAGATCGCGCAACAAGTGCGCGATGACAGTTCTTAATATTCAATCCCTCGTCTTTTTTGGAGATGGTGTCATTATATGGCAGGTTTTTATTCGGATGCTAGGATACTATGGCGCTAAGGCAGTAGGAAGTATTGTAAAAAAATTATGCAAAACTCAGGTGGCGGGTGCAGCGGCTACGCTGCACCAAAGGAAAGAAGGAATTGATTTGCTAATCCCCTCCCTCGAGGGGAGGGGAAGTGAAGGGGTGGGTGAAAATCAGCCCTTACCTCAACCCTCTCGTTTAGGAAAGGGCGCGAAACCGACTTATTCACAGAATATGATAAGCACCCTCACCCTCTCCCGCAAGAGGAGAGGCCAATCCACTTCACGCTTCACTCTTCACACTTCACTAAAAAAACAAGTCGCGTTTACTCTTGCAGAGGTTTTGATTACCTTAGGAATTATAGGTGTTGTGGCTGCGCTCACTATGCCTTCATTAATAGCAAATCATACAAAATCTGTTGTCGAGGCACGTTTAGAGAAGTTTTATTCCTCAATGAATCAGGCAATTCGTATGGCAGAACTTGATTACGGACCTAGAGAAACCTGGTTTGAGGATAATACAGATTTAGCATTGAAAGAAGCTTGGATTAAAAAATATATTATCCCGTATATGAATGTTGTGAAAACTGATACTATTCGTGTTGGAGGAGCTGATTTCTTTACTATTTATTTTTCAGACGGGAGTGCCGTATCCATAGTTAATTCAAATGGCAGAGACTGGCATTTTTTTCCTGGCGATCCTGAACGATGTGTATCATCTTCCCCTTCCCGTCACTATAAAGATTATATAGGGCGCTGTGCTTTTGCTTTTTATTACAATCCAGTTCCCAAATCTACTGGTGATGGTTTTGTACAGTGGAATTTTGAGCCTTATATGGCAAGTTGGGATGGTAAAGAAAATTCGTTAAAAAATCATTCAACATTCGGCTGTAATGAAAATTCAAGCTGGCCTGCATTTTGTACCCGCTGGATTCAGTATAACGGCTGGAAGATTCCTAAAGATTATCCATTCAGGGTTAAATATAGATAGTTAAAATAAACTCTGCTGCTGATTATTACTTAAATTTTTATACCCCAGATGTCTGTACGTTGCGGGAGAAACTTTTCTCCCGCGCGGGGTGCGCTGTAATAACCCTGCCTGTAGTAAAAACGGTTCACAAACATCTTCTATTGTTCTGACATCTTCGCCGATTGCTGCTGCAATTGTTTCAATCCCAACTGGGCCGCCGTCGTATTTTTCAATAATCAGTTTTAATAGACTTCTGTCTGTATTATCAAGACCAAAATTATCAATTTTTAATATATCGAGTGATTTATTTGCTATATTTTCTGTTATTTTGCCGTCATGTTTTACAAGCGCATAGTCAGCAACTCTTTTGACAAGTCTGTTTGCTATACGCGGGGTTCCTCTTGAACGTTTTGCAATAGCGTGTGCGCCTTCTTCTGTTATTTCTATATTTAAAATCCCTGCTGTTCTTTTTATAACTTCAGCAAGTTCATTTTCTGTATAAAATTCTAATCTGTGAATAATTCCAAAACGATCTCTGAGCGGTCCTGAAAGTTCGCCGGCTTTTGTTGTTGCCCCGATTAGTGTAAATTTAGGGAGCGGAATTCTGAGAGTTTTAACAGTCTGGCTTTTACCAGTTGTCATATCAAGGAAAAAATCTTCCATTGCGGGATATAGAATTTCTTCGGCAACTTTATTCAGTCTGTGAATTTCGTCAATAAAAAGAATTTCACCGCCTTTCAAGGACATTAAAATTCCGATAATGTCTCTGGGGCGTTCCAGTGCAGGAGCAGATGTTATTTTTATCTCAACTCCCATTTGTTCTGCAATTACGCCCGCAAGTGTAGTTTTTCCAAGTCCTGGCGGACCGTAAAAAAGCAGGTGATCAAGCGAAGTTCCGCGTTTTTTTGCTGCTTCAATAGAAATTTTTAAAGTCTCTTTAAGTGCAGACTGCCCTATGTATGTATCAAATGTTTTTGGGCGGATGCTGTTTTCGAAATTTTTATCATTTTCAAGGCATTCGGATTTTATTACTGAATGTTTTTTCTTTTCAGTAATTGTTTTATGTTCAAAATCATTATTGTCTGCTATGATACTCATTGTTTTTCCTTTATATTTATGATAGCATAAAATTAAAGGTTAGGAAATATATTAAGAAGGAGATTTTATGAGAGTATCAGAACGTTTGGAATTAATCCCGCCTTATTTGTTTGCGGAAATAGACAGAAAAATAGCTGAAGCTAGGGCGAAGGGAATTGATATAATAAGTTTGGGTATAGGCGATCCTGATACTCCTACACTTCCTCCGATCGTAGAGGAAATGCACAGGGCAATTGACAATCCGAAAAACCATGATTATCCGCCTTATAACGGTACTGAAAAATTTAGAAAAGCAGCGTGTGAATGGATGAAAAGACGTTTCGGTGTTGAGCTTGATCCTGATAAAGAAATGCTTGCTAATATCGGCTCAAAAGAAGCAATAGCTCATGTATTTTTGGCTTATGTTGATAAAGGTGATTATACTCTTGTTCCAGATCCCGGCTATCCTGTTTATCATAACGCTACTATATTTGCAGGCGGAACGCCTTATGAGATGCCTTTGCTGGAAGAAAACGGATATCTGCCTGATTTTGATAAAATTCCTGAAGATATTGCCAAGAAATCAAAAATTATGTTTTTGAATTATCCAAATAATCCGACTGGTGCTGTTGCTGATTTAGATTTCTTTAAAAAAGCTGTTGATTTTTGCAAAAAATATGATATCTTGCTCTGTTCTGATATGGCTTATTCTGAAATGACTTATGACGGTTACAAAGCCCCTTCTGTTTTGCAGGTTGAAGGTGCAAAAGATGTTGCTCTTGAATTTTATTCTCATTCTAAATCTTATAACATGACCGGCTGGAGGGTCGGTTTTGTATGCGGTAATGCAGATGCAGTCAAGGCTCTAGGTACAATTAAAAATAATATTGATTCAGGAACTTTCAAAGCTATTCAGGATGCAGCAACAGCGGCTTTTGACGTTGATTCTAAATATATAAATGATTTGAATAAGATGTATCAGGAACGACGCGATGCTGCAGAAGAAGGTTTCAGAGAGCTCGGGTGGGAGGTAAAACCTTCTAAAGCAACATTTTATCTCTGGCTTCCTGTCCCGAAAGGTATGACATCGGAGGAATTTGTTACACTTATGCTTGAAAAAGCTCATGTTGTTGTTCCTGCAGGAAACGGGTACGGTAAATATGGTGAAGGTTATTTCAGAGTTGCACTGACCAAAGATGTTGATACGATAAAAGAATGTATAAAAAGAATGAAGGATGCTGGAATAAGGTATTATTAATTTACTCTTTTCAGATGAGCAGGTTCTCTTGAATACAGACTATCTGCGTGGTATAATTTTGTTATGGAATGTCCAAAATGCGGTTATGAAATTGATGATAAAGCAATGGTGTGCCCTAATTGTAAAAAGGTGCTCAAGCTTGCCTGCCCGATTTGTAAAACAATTAATGATACTAATACATGTAAAAAATGCGGTTATGTCATAATAAATAAGTGCCATAACTGCGGAAAAATTAACCAGACTTCCAGTAAGAAATGTAGAAAATGCGGTTTTGATACAGAAAAAAGTGTTATCCTGAATGAAGCTAATACAGATGATTTTGTTATGCTTACCATAGATTTCCCTAATATTAATGAAATGAAGGATTTATTTGGTTCTGCAAAACTTTTGAATAAATTTAAGATTAATCTTGATAAAATCATTCTGGATTATACAAAATCCATAGGTCTCCGGCGGCAGCTTATCGGAAAAACTTATGTAATAAGATGTGATAAAGATTATACTTTCAATAGCTCGGCGGCGACAGCTGTAAAAACAGCTATTGCTCTTTTAAACAGTATTACGGCTATGAATTGTAAGCTTACAAGAAAAAAAAATGCTACAGTCCGATGTAATATGTTTTTATTAAAAAGAAACATAAATGATGATCCTAACAATTTGGAATCTGGATATAACATAAGCCTTTTAAATCAGCTGCAGAAAAGTAAAGAAGATAAAATTTTAAATACTTTTCAGGTTTTAACTGATGATCATGTAACTGATGCAATAAGCGGAGATTACAAAGTTTCACCTTTAAATTCAGTTATGGTAGGTAAAGACATGATTATGTTTTACGAAGTTGACTTAAGAGAATTCGTAAAAGTTGAATACCCTGAAGATGAAGAAGATGAGCAGGAAATTGAAATCCCGAATTTCGTTCAAAACATGCTTATTGAACAGGATAAGCTGGATGGCAATGCTTTAAACAATCTGGATTCTCCTGGCGATCCGGATGATATTTATGATATTGAAACAATTAATTTTGATGAAATTAATTGTGATTTTATACGAACAGAAAATCTCGATGTTATATATCATATTCTTAATAAATTTCAAAATATTCCAAAAGGTATCGTTGCAATAAAAACTGCTGAAATGTATAAGCCTTATACATTGAAAGTGTTAAATGCCGCTGCAGATACCGGTAAATTTAACAATATTATTTCTCTCACCTGTTATGATGAGATGAAATATTCTCCGTATTCTTTTTTCAGAGATTTTGTGTCTGCAATATTTGAATATACTGTTTCTCAAAAACTTTTTTCAAAAAATGATTTTTCTATGTTTGCATCCGTTGATCCTGATGGTTTAATTAAAGACTTAATTACTTTGCACAAGCGAAATGATAATAATGAAGATACGCGCCATGTTTATTTTGAAATATTTTTGACTTTGTTGCAGATAATACCTAAAACGTTAATATTTATTGAAGACTTTGATAAAATTGATTCAAGTTCGTATGATGTTTTGAAGTATTTATTTGAGGCGTTTGAGCGTCTTGATATAAGCTTTTTGATATCTTATGATAAACAATTTTCTCTGCATAGAGACTGCCATTTTCTGTTAAGCAGGCCTTATTATACAGAAATAACGCTAAAACCAACATCATTTGAAAAATTAATTGAAGAAAATAAAATTTACTATAGAAATATTTTAAATAATTTTTATTTCCAAAGAGTTGCAAAATATGCTTGCGGGAGCAGTTTGTTTATTGATATTGCTATGCAGTATCTTATAGAATCGGGAGTTTTTGCCGCTGATGATGACAGTGTTGAAATGATTAATCCTAAAACAATTATCATACCGTCAAGTTTGGACAAACTTGTTGCCAGAAGATTTAATCTTTTGCAGGATGACGCTGAGGCGATGAAATTTTTAACATCGGTAATGCTTCTCGGAACACGTATTGATTTAGCCACAATTGACAGTCTCGGATATGAGCACAGGGACGAGATTATTGAAAAACTTTCAAATATGGGTTTTATGTATCAGTATAATAACTGTATATATTTCCCGAATTACAATTTGTTGAGAGACAACCTCCTTGATACAATAAATAAAATTTATTTGACTGATGTTGCGCAGGAGTTATTTGACAAAGTATTTGATAAGAATATGCCAAGTCCTGTTAAGGCTTATTTGTACGGACTTTTGGAAGATATTGATAATGAACGCGGCCAGTGGGAGCAATTGGCAGAAGTCAATCTTTCTCTAGGTGATTTCAGTGCTTATTTAAATTGTACGAACAAAATATTGGAACTTCTTGATAAAAATACTGCCCCGGAACAGGATGAAAATTTGCAGGCATATAAGCAGCATTTGTATGAAGATATTTCAAATAATTTATATGATTATGTCCCTGAAAAAACATCTGAAATCGCAGGAATAACTCTGGCTAATCTGGAGAAAACTAAGGATAGTGATAAAATTATTTTGCTTTGTAATAAGATGATAAATGGTTCTTTAATAGCAGGAAATTATAATCATGCTCTTGAATTAACCCACAAAGTGTTATCTCTGTTGCCTCCGTCTTCTCTTAATCCGTCAGATGCTAATTTTAACAGTTATTTCTTTTTAATGTCTGTTATCCACATACAAATTCTTTTCAATATAGGGGCTTTGGGAGATTGTCTTGATATAGGCTATAAAGTGCTGAATATTATAAATAATGAGACTATAAGTGCATTAAAACCTGATTATATGACTCAGGATGATTTTAAATCATTAATTGTTGATTCTGCAGGGTACGTAGCGCTTGCAAATGTTTTGCTTCTCTGCGGAAATGTTGATGAGTTTTTAAAGATTTTGCGTGGAGAAATAAACTTTGTGCCTGCATCTTATGATTTGTTTGTTTCGCTTCAAAATTTAATACATGGAAAAACTGTTAAAAATGCATCATTTAATATTCCGGATAATGATCGTTTTGGCAATATTATTTTCAATATAATAAACGCATTTGTTAATTTTTCAGGTGATTATAATGTATTTGCAGAAAATATTTATAAAGCAAAACTTGCTGCAAAGGAATATAAATTACATCTGTTAGAATTGTTCGCGGATTTGATGATTGGATACTCTTATATGGAGCTCGGTTCATATAAAAAAGCTGATTCCATTATTTACAAAATTATTAAAACAACAAATAATAATGGCATGACATCTTTATTATATGTCGCATGGTACATTATGAGCGAACTTCATTTAAAACAAAATAAATACGAAGTTGCATACGGAATTATTAATAATTCACTCATACAGCTTGAAAAGAATAATACCTCAAGTGAGTATCTTTTAATGCTGTTTAAGTACAATATGTATAAGGTAATGATGTTTAAAAAACAATATGACAAAGCTGACATTTGTATAGCCCATGCTAAATATATTGCTCAGAAATACGATATTAATTTTAAATTTGATACTAATAAAGATCATTATATTGCGATAGATATAGAAGATAATGAAGTAAGTTTAGAAGAGGCAGCAGATATTTTTGGTGATACGGCTGTTGAAAATTCAAGTCAGGGAAGTGAGGGAGTATGAAGATATTATTTGCAGCGGCAGAGGTTGCACCTTTTTCTAAAGCAGGCGGTCTGGCTGACGTTGTTGGCAGTCTGCCTAAATATTTGGAAAAAGATGGACAAATTGCAATTTTTACACCGTTGCATGGGTGTATTGATGTCAATAAGTGGGGGATAAAAGAACTTGAAAATTCTTCTATGTGGCTGACTTTTAACGGTATGGGACACAGATTTCGTCTTTTCATGTGCAAACTTCCCGGTACTGATATTAATGTCTTTTTTGTGCATAATGACTGGTATTTTACATGTTTTAAAGAAGTTTATCCAAAATGGTTAGACCCCAAATATGAACATGAAAGGTACATTGCTTTTTCTCTTGCAGTTTTAGAGTATGCAAAATTATTGAATTTTAAAGCAGATATTATTCATGCAAATGACTGGCATACTGCTATGATTCCTGTTTATTTGCACAGTAATTACAGATTTGATGACTACTGGAAAAATACAAAGTGCGTGTTTGAAATTCATAATCTTGCATATCAGGGAGTCTGGTTTGAGGATGTTCTGGATTTCGCTAATATGCGTAAAGATATTGTTTATAATGAATGGGGTGTTGAGCATTACGGTAAAGTTAACTGGATGAAAGGCGCCATCAATTATTCAGATAGGGTTATAGCCGTTTCTCCGACTTATGCAAAAGAAATTTTGACAGGAGAATACGGAGAAGGAATGGATTATACTCTGCGTATGAATCAAGGCAAGCTTGCCGGAATATTGAACGGGATTGATTACGATGTTTTTAATCCTAAAACAGATAAATCAATTGTAAAAAATTACGATGTTAAATCTTTAAAACATAAAGAAGAAAATAAGAAAAAAGTTTGTGAAGAATTTGGACTTAAATATAATCCGGAAAGACCTATGTATGCAATGGTTTCTCGTCTTGTCGGACAAAAAGGTATTGATTTAATAAGGCAATGTGAAAATGAATTAAGGGGGTTGAATGCTGATTTTGTATTTTTGGGAAGCGGGGAAAAAGATTATGAAAATCTTTTAATATGGCTTTCAAACAATTCTTCAAATATTCGTGCATACATCGGGTATAGCGGGGATCTTGCAAATCAAATTTATGCAGGAAGTGATTTTTACTTAATGCCTTCTAAATTTGAACCATGCGGGTTAAGCCAGCTTATTGCAATGCGTTACGGAGCTTTGCCTGTTGTCAGGGCAACCGGCGGTCTTGAAGATACTGTTACCGGTTATCCGATGAATGATTCTACCGGTTTTAAATTCTGGGGATATTCAGGCTGGGATATGATGCAGGCAATTTATTGCTCATTAGGTGTTTATCAGGATAAATATACATTTAATGCAATGAGAAAATCCGCTATGGAGGCTGATTTTTCATGGGGCAGAAGTTCGCAAGTGTATTTGAATTTGTATAAAGAATTAATTTGACTTATAAAAAAAGATAAAACAAAATAGAAGTATGCAAAAGAAAAGTTTTGAATATTTAAAACTTCATGTTTCGGTTTTGCTGGCAGGGTTTACAGGGCTGCTCGCAAAACTTATTTCGCTGAATGAAGTTATGACTGTATGGTATAGAATGCTTTTTGCGTTTTTAATATTTTGTTTGATGTTATTTATTATGAAGAAAAAGCCTGTTGAAAATTTTAAAGATGCTTTGAAAATAACAGGCTTGGGAGCATTACTGACAATACATTTGATATTTTTTTTCGGAAGCATAAAATATGCAACGCTTTCTATCGGAGTTGTGTGCTACTCTCTTGTCGGATTTTTTACTGTTCTTTTTGAGCCTTTAATATTAAAGGTTAAATTTTCATTTATTGAGTTGTTTTACAGTTTAATTGCTGTGGCTGGCATTTGGCTTATATTTAATTTTGATGTAAGTTATAGAGCAGGTATAATTTTAGGAGTTATATCAGCATTTCTTTTTGCTTTGTATACTTTGTTTAATAAGGTTGTACAAAAAGATAAATCTTCGAGGAGCATGCTTTTTTATGAACTGTTGGGCGGTGCATTGTTTATGACTGTTTTTCTGCCATTTTATATGCATGGAACCCATATCCAGCATATAATTCCTGTAGGTTATGACTGGTTATGGTTAATTATTCTTGCGTTTTTCTGTACTGTTTTAATGTATTTGATCCATATATCTGTTTTAAAATCTTTGTCTGCTTTTACTGTCAGTCTTGCAGGAAATCTGGAACCAGTTTACGGAATATTGCTGGCTGTTATATTTCTTGGAGAAGCACGTGATTTTACCCTGTCATTCTATGCAGGTATGATATTAATATTTTTGTCTGTGTTTTCTCAGTCCTTAATTAAAAGTAAAAGTCTTGAAAAAAGCTCGAAAGTTTGATATAATAAAGATGTAATTAAATTAAGAGGAGAAGGAATATGAAAATTTTATTATTTTCAAAAAGTCGGGGGGGGGGCGCTTAGCCGCTTTTAGTAGTGCTTTCACTCTTGCTGAAGGTGCTGCGCAAATCTGTCACTTTGACAATATCTGCCGAGCCGCGTTTACGTTGGCAGAAGTTTTAATAACATTAGGCATTATCGGCGTAGTCGCAGCCATGACTATGCCTGTTTTAGTTGCAAACTATCAAAAAATGGTGTTAAAAAATCAGTTTAAAAAGGCTTATTCTACAGTTTATCAAGGAATAAGGCTTGTAGAAGCCAATATGGGTTATAAACCTGAGTGTTACGGCTGGGATACGTCGCCTTATGCAAGCGGATTGCTTTATTGTACAAATTATGATGATGCCGGTAATTGCACAAACTGGGGAAATAATGAAGGCAAGCCGGTTCCGTCTGACTATAACGGCAGAATGGGTGAATGTACAGAGTTTTGGAAACAGTTTGAAAAATCCGTTAAAATTTTAAAAATTTGTGAAAATAAAGCTTACCCGGAGTGTATTCCTGAATATAACGGAATTGATTCTATTAAAAAAGCTCAAGATGACAGTTTATCTGACGAAGATTTAAATAAAGAAACTACAGGCAGTAGCTGGTGGCGCAAAAGTGCTATTCTTAATGACAGAAAAGCTTACGTACTGGCTGATGGGACAATAATGCTCTTTAAGGGCAGCTGGCCAGGAAATATTGGATTTGCTATAGATGTAAACGGTAAAAAAAGGCCTAATAAATGGGGATATGATATTTTTGATTTCAGCATTGTTTCAACAGATTCAAGTGCATTGAAGCTTAAAGGAGGCTCATTAATGATTGAAGAAGGCGGAACATCTGCAGCTTCTATGATAAAGAATATGGGACAGTAAATAAAAATGCCGCTTTAAGCGGCATTTTTTAGTTGTAAATTTTTCTTGTTAAATCTGCTTTTCTTATTCTTATATTCTGTGGAGTAATTTCAACGAGTTCATCATCTCCGATGTATTCCATACATTCTTCCAGAGACATTTCTTTATGAGCCTGCAAGGTTACCATAACATCAGCAGTTGCACTTCTCATATTGGTTAATTTTTTTGTTTTGCATATATTAACCACAATATCCTGCGGTTTGTTGCACTCGCCGATAATCATTCCGCGGTAAACTTTTGTTTTCGGGGTTACAAAAAATACTCCTCTGTCCTCGTATTGAGCTAGGGCATAAGGAATTGCTTCTCCCTGTTCGTGGGCAATAATAGAGCCGTTTCTCTGGCGCGGAATGTCGCCTGCGTAAGGTCTGTATTCTAAGTATGTATGATACATAATTCCTTCGCCGCGTGTCATTCTGATGAATTCGCTTCTGAAACCGATAAGACCGCGTGCAGGAATATGGAAAACCATTGTGGTTCTTCCTTTGTTATTATTCATTTCTTTCATTTCGGCTTTTCTGCCTGAAAGCCTGTCTATGCAGCTTCCTGCATAACCTTCAGGGACATCAACAATCAAATTTTCAAAAGGTTCGCACTGTACACCGTCAATTGTTTTATAAATAACTTCCGGTTTGGAAACCTGAAATTCGTAGCCTTCGCGGCGCATTGTCTCAATTAAAATTCCAAGATGAAGTTCTCCTCGACCTGAGACTCTGAAAACATCAGTTGAATCTGTATCTTCAACACGAAGGCTAACATTTTTTTCAAGCTCATCATACAAGCGTTTTCTTAACTGTCTTGATGTAACAAATTTCCCCTCAGTTCCGGCAAACGGGCTGTCGTTTACTGAAAAATTCATCTGCAGAGTCGGTTCATCAACCTTAATCAGCGGTAATGGCTGTGGATTTGACAGCGAGCAGATGCTTTCTCCTATTTGAATATCCGAGAAACCTGCAATGCCTACGATATCCCCTGCGTAAGCTTCCTCTATTTCGATACGGCCGAGATCGTGGAAACCGAAAAGTTTTGTAATTTTCCCTTTTTCCTGACTTCCGTCAGCATGGATAACGCAAACCTGTTCCTGCGATTTAACTTTTCCGTTTTCAATTCTGCCGATTACAATTCTGCCGACATAATCGTTGTAATCCAGCGTTGTAGCTCTGAATTGGAACGGTTTTGATGCATCACATGCAGGAGGTTTAATGTTATCTAAGATACAATCCAGTAGCGGAATCATATCTTTTCTTCCATCATTTAAATCTTTTACTGCAAAACCGTTCAAACTGCTTGCGAAAATGAAAGGAAAGTCTATCAAATCTTCTCTGTCTGTCAATTCGGTAAACAAATCAAAAACTTTATCAAGAGCTGTTAAAGGTTCAGCAGCCGGTTTGTCAATTTTATTGATTACAACAATAATTTTCAAACCTAATTCCAGAGCTTTAGATAAAACAAATCTGGTTTGCGGCATCGGACCTTCTGCAGCATCTACGATTAATAAAGCGCCGTCAACCATACCTAAAACCCGTTCTACTTCTCCGCCGAAATCAGCGTGTCCCGGAGTATCTACTACGTTAATTTTTGTATTTTTGTAGTTTATTGAGATATTTTTTGAAAGAATTGTAATTCCGCGTTCTCTTTCAAGATCGTTGCTGTCTAACACTCTTTCCTGTACGTGCTGATTAGCCCTGAAAGCTCCGGCCTGACGCAAAAGACAATCTACAAGAGTTGTTTTGCCATGGTCAACGTGTGCAATAATTGCTATATTTCTGATATTTTCATTTAGATTAGTCATAATTTCCTGCCATTAATATTTTGTTTAGTGTAAATTGTACACTTTTATATTATATCGGTGATAATTTATTTTCAAGTTAAAAGTTTATAAAGATGAATTCGATTTATTTAATTTACCTTACAACAATTCCTCCGCCGAGCAGATGTTTATCATCAAGGCCGTATAACACACCTGATTGGCCGTTTGTTATAGAATTTACAGGCTCGTAAAATTCAATATCGGCAAAATCATTGAAAAGCCGCACATGAGCTTTTTTGTGTTGCATGTTATAACGAATTTTCACCCACGCATCAAATTCATATTTTTCTAACGGGTAAGTTAAATTCAAGTCAGTAATTCTGCAGTTTTTTCTGTAATTATCTTCTTCGCGCCCGACATAGACAATATTCTTTTTAACATCAATATCTATTACATAAAGCGGATACGGAGCAGCGATGCCTATACCTTTGCGCTGTCCTATTGTGTATTGATAACAGCCTTGATGTTCCCCCCATTTTTTCCCTGTCAGAATATCTATAAAATCGCCTTTTTGTGCACCGAATTTTTCAGACAGAAATTTCTTTGTCGTCATAGGCTTTTGAATAAAGCAGATATCCTGACTGTCTTTAGAGTCTTTGGGCGGAAGATTAAAATCTATAGCCATCTGCCTTACCTGTTCTTTGTCGTATTTATGAAGAGGAAAAACCGTTTTAGAAAGCTGTTTTTGCCCGAGACGGTAAAGAAAATATAACTGATCTTTATGCTCGTCTTTTGCAGGATAGAGCTTATAAATTCCGTCGACACATCTTACATCAGCATAATGTCCAGTTGCAAAAATATCTGCCCCTAATTCATTAATTGCATAATCAAAGAGAACACCCCATTTAATAAATTGGTTGCACATAATGCATGGATTCGGGGTTTTACCGTTTTGGTATGAATTTATAAAATAGTCTATAACCTTATTTTTAAATTTTTCAGAAGCATCAAATACGTAATGTTTAATTTGTAATTTATCAGCCACGCGTTTGGCATTAGAGGCAACGGCATCAGATGAATTTATCATCCTGCCTGTCAATCCAATTACTTCATACCCCTGCTGCTGCAAAAGAAGAGCAGTTACTGAACTGTCGACTCCTCCGCTTAATGCAACAACCGCTTTCTTACGTTTTTTCATAATTTTATTATAGTACAAATAATTTTTAAAATCAGATATTCTGGCTCTGGACTTATATAGCAGTTTACACCAATTATGGATAACACGTCATACTTGAACTAGTTTCAGCATCTCACAGCAATTAGACCAGCCGCATTGGGACATTTTACGTTGAGATCCCGAAACAAGTTCGGGATGACACTTTGATGTCATGCTATAAAGCTGTATACAAATTTCTTATTTCGCGTGTTGAGCGGCACACTCATTTTTATAGTAAAATAAAAATAAAGGAGAGAAGTATGAATAACGAAATTAAATCAGTAATTCTTGCAGCAGGCAAAGGCACAAGAATGAAATCAAATACATCAAAAGTTTTACATAAAATCTTTGAAAAGCCGATTCTGGGATATGTTCTTGACAATTCAAAAAATATCGTAAGCGAATCTTTTGTAATTGTAGGACATCACGCAGAAGAGGTTACTGAATTTGTCGAAAAAAATTACACCAGTGCGAAAACAATTTTGCAATCACCACAGTTAGGCACAGGTCATGCTGTTTCAATGGCTTGCCCGTATCTTGAAAACTTTGAGGGACAGGTAATTATACTTAACGGAGATTTGCCGTTAATGACGGAAAAAAGTATCAGAAAATTTATTGAATATCACAATTCTAAAAATTCTGACCTCACAATAATGAGTACAATACTTGATGATCCGGCAAATTACGGCCGAATTATCAGGGAAAAAGATGATTCTCTAAAATGTATTGTGGAAGCAAAAGATGCCACACCTGAAGAAATATCTGTTAAAGAAATTAATGTCGGAGTTTACCTGCTTAACTGGAGCAAAATTAAGCCTGCATTCTCGCAATTAACAACAAACAATGCGCAGGGAGAATATTACCTGACGGATATTATCGGCTGGGGCAAGAAAAATAACCTCAATGTCCACGCCTATATACTTGAAAACAGCGATGAAAGCTACGGAATAAATTCACGCAAAGACCTTGCTTATGCTACAAAAGTTATGAATGACAGAAAACTGAATTCATTGATGGATAACGGGGTTACAATTGTTGATCCGGCTTCTACCTGGATTTCAGAAGATACAGAAATCGGAGCAGACACAATAATTTATCCGTCAACTTATATTGAAGGCAAAAACAAAATCGGTAAAAATTGTAAAATAGGCCCCTGTGCACATTTACGCGGTGATGTCGAAATTGATGACAACTGCAAAATAGGAAACTTTGTGGAAGTAAAAAAAGCAAAAATCGGTCATAATACAAATGCGGGACATTTGAGCTATATCGGCGACAGCGAATTTGGCTCTCATATAAATATCGGTGCAGGTACAATTACCGCCAACTATGACCCTATTTCAAAAACTAAAAGCAAAACAGTTCTTAAAGATAACGTAAAAATCGGCTCAAACACCGTTCTTGTAGCCCCTGTTGAAATTGGCGAAGGAACAAATATCGGAGCAGGCAGCGTAATCACAAAAAACATCGGCGAATGGGCGCTAGGCTTAACCCGAGCACCTTTAAGAATTATCGAAAACTGGGTGAAACGCTAGTTATGGAATAAAAAACAGGTTAGACTTTCTGCCAGCTAGAAATATAATTTGGATAAATACTGATTATGACAACAAAAGAAATTAAGTGGACAATGTTTGTAATTACAGCAGTCGGCAATTTTATCGCCATGCTTGATTCAACAACAGTAAACCTTGCATTATACCCCATGTCTGTTGATTTGCACGTAACTATGGGGCAGATTCAATGGGTTATGATTGCGTATATGCTTGTATTAACCGTATTTTTGCCTTTTTTCGGCAAACTCGGCGACATTTTCCCGAAAAACAAACTTTATGCAGCAGGTTTTTCATTGTTCGCACTCGGAGCTTTTTTAAACACAACTGCAAATTCATTCGGACTTTTAATAGCTTACAGATGCCTTGAAGCTCTTGGAGCTTCCATAATGCTTTCAAACGCCCAGGCAATTATCGCAACAATTTTCAAGAATGAACGCAGAGGAAAAGCTCTCGGGCTTAACGGATGTCTGGTTGCAATCGGCGGAATGAGCGGGCCGGCTCTGGGAGGGATTTTGCTGAATTATTTCGGCTGGCATTCGGTATTTATTCCATGCATTCCTGTTGCGCTTGCAGGAGCTTACTATGCTTATAAAGTTCTTCCGCATCATAGCATTACTGACAGAAAAAATTTCAAATTCGATTACAAAGGGTTTTTCTATTTTACGGTAAGTTTATTTGCGCTTCTTCTTGCAATATCAGAAGGTCACAGCTGGGGCTGGAATTCGCTCAAAATTATAATTCTCGGCATTATTACCCTGATTTTCGGTGTTCTTTTCTATATAAGAGATCACCATATCAATTATCCGCTTATTGATTTTTCACTGTTTAAGATCAGAACTTTTACGTTCGGGAATCTCGGCGTAATGACTTCATATATGGCAATGTACACAAACAGCATACTTTTGCCGTTCTTTTTGCAGGAAATTTTAAAATATAATCCGCTTGTAACAGGGCTTTTAATTCTGCCGTATTCTCTGACTCTTTCGTTTATTGCTCCTGTTGCAGGAAGATTATCAGGGAAATACGGAAGCAGATATTTAACTCTTGCAGGTCCTATTGTATATTGTATAGCACTTTGGATGTTTACGTTATATGATAAAAATGTTGCAATGTGGCAGATTGTACTGGCATCAGGAATAATGGGAATTGGAAACGGTTTATTTCAATCGCCTTCCAATAACGCAATTATGACAAGTGTTGAGCACTCTCATGTAGGGCTTGCTTCTGGAATTCTTGCTCTTTCAAGAAATATGGGAAACATCTTAGGCGTAGCTGTAACAATTACGTTATTTGAAACATTCAGAAACATTTTTCTTGGAGCGGGAAAAGTTTATGATATTGCATTTTTAACTGCATACAGAACAACAATGTGTTTTGGAATATTTTTCGGCCTTTGCTGTCTGACATTTGCGTTTATTGCATATAAAAAAGAGCAAAATTAATATTAACCTTTACTTTTATTTTTTACGGCTGTATCATTAGATTGTATACGGGAGGGTAATATGTATAATCCAAAATCACTTAATGCTGATGAATTTATTTCGCATGAAGAAATTCTTGATACTTTAAAATATGCCGATGAGAATAAACATAATATTGAACTGATAGATAAAATAATGGAAAAGGCACGATCGGGTAAAGGTCTGACTCATAGAGAAGCCTCAGTTCTTCTGGCATGTGATATTAAAGAAAAAAATGAAGAAATTTTTTCACTGGCAAAAAAGATTAAACAGGATTACTATGGGAACAGAATAGTTTTATTTGCACCTTTATATCTGTCTAATTACTGTGTTAACGGATGTGTATATTGCCCTTATCACGCTAAAAATAAACATATTCCACGCCGTAAGCTTACGCAGGAAGAGATTAAAAATGAAGTAATTGCACTTCAGGATATGGGGCATAAAAGACTTGCAATAGAAGCAGGTGAAGACCCTGTTAATAATCCGCTTGAGTATATTTTAGAATCAATAAAGACAATTTACGGGATAAAACACAAAAACGGCTCAATAAGACGTGTAAATGTTAATATTGCAGCTACTACCGTTGAAAATTACAAAAAATTGCACGAAGCAGGCATCGGAACTTATATTCTGTTTCAGGAAACTTATAACAAAGAAAGTTACGAAACACTCCATCCGACAGGACCAAAGCATAATTACAAATATCATACGGAAGCTATGGATAGAGCTATGCAGGGCGGTATTGACGATGTCGGGTTAGGTGTTCTTTTCGGATTGGAATCATACCGTTACGAATTTGCCGGACTATTAATGCATGCAGAACACTTAGAGGCTGTATATGGAGTTGGACCGCATACAATCAGTGTGCCCAGAATTAGAAGAGCTGATGATATAGACCCTGAAACCTTTGATAACGGAATTGATGATGATACGTTTGCAAAAATTGTCGCCTGTATTAGAATTGCAGTACCATATACAGGTATGATTGTTTCGACAAGAGAAACTGCTGAGTGCAGAAAGCGTGTTCTGGAACTTGGTATTTCCCAGATTTCGGGCGGTTCAAAAACAAGTGTCGGCGGTTATTTCAATCCAATGCCTGAAAAAGATGATTCAGCTCAGTTCGATGTCTCTGACAGACGCCCGCTTGATGAAGTTATTAAATGGTTAATGGAGCTGGGGTATCTCCCGAGTTTTTGTACTGCCTGCTACCGTAATGGCCGAACAGGGGACAGGTTTATGGAAATCTGCAAAGAAAAACAAATTCATAACTTCTGTCATCCTAACGCGATTTTGACTTTGAAAGAATACCTTGAGGATTATGCATCCAGTGAAACTAAGCATGTCGGTGAAGCTTTAATAGAAAAAGAAGTAAAAATCCTTGAATGTCCGCAGTGTGTCAAATCAAAGGTTGCAGAAGATCTTGAAAAAATCGAAAATGGTGGAAGAGACTATAATTTCTAATATTTCCGCTATTGAATAAATTAATATGCTATGTTATAATAGTAGTGTTATAATATAAATAAGGAGTTAAATTTATGAAAAGATTGAGAAGGAATGAAACTCCCGAAACTTCGGGGGGGGGGCACTTCTAGCTAACGGAAGGCAAGATGTCAGGAAGGCAGTCGTTTACAGTAATGTCATTGCGCATTTATTGTGCAATCTGGAATTTGTCCTAAAAAGATCGCGCAACAAGTGCGCGCTGACAGTTCTTAATATTCAATCCCCCGCCTTTTTGGGATATGGTGTCATTATATGGCAGGTTTTTATTCGGATGCTAGGATACTATGGCGCTAAGGCAGTAGGAAGTATTGTAAAAAAATTATGCAAAACTCAGGTAACGGATGGAACGGCTACGTCCTCTCTCAATAACCTGCAAAGTTCATGCAACACTCAATGTGTCGGGTGGAGCGGCACGCTCCCCCTCTCTCTTTGTGATAGGGAGCAGTTGTGCGAACGAAGTGAGCTTACAAATGCGGGAGAGGGTTTGATTAGAGGACCGGAAGCCCGGAAGGCAAGAGGTCAAGCTTATTTAGAAGTTAGGAAGGTAAGAAGGTCTGAGGGTAGGCTATTTACGGTAAAAAGCTTATCCTCCTATCCTCCTACCCTCATATCTTCTGATAACCCTCTCCCTCAATCCCTCCCCCAGTGGAGGGAAGCAGAAAAACGCGCTTCACTCCTCACTCTTCACACTTCACTAAAAAAACAAGCCGCGTTCACTCTGGCAGAGGTTTTGATTACCTTAGGAATTATCGGGGTTGTGGCTGCTATGACTATGCCTGTTTTAATTCAAAATCAACAGAAAATAACAACAGAAAGCAAAGTGAAGAAGTTTTACTCTGTAATTAATCAAGCTGTAAAAATGTCTGAAGCTGAAAACGGCTCTTATGAGTTTTGGGATTACCCGGAAAAAGATAATACTGAAGATACAAAAGCATTTTTTAACAAATATTTTGCTAAATACATGAATATTTTGAAAATAACCGACAGAAGCACACCTATTAATGATAGTAACGGAAATCCAACAGAACTGTCAGCGAACACTATTGTTATTTATTTATCTGATGGTTCAGGTTTTACAATGAGATCATCAGATGGTATTGATATACTTTTTTACCCGTCAGCATCTAAAATAGGTAATTACAAGAAACGTTCCAGAGAGGTTTTTATGTTTAACTTTAATAAACAATATGCATCAGAAACAAAGGGATTTGTTGAACCGTTTACATACAAATGGGATGGAACAAAAGAAGATTTAATTAACAATACACAGTATGGATGCAATAAGACTTCTTCGAATTACGCTTACTGCACTAAATTACTACAGCTTAATAATTGGAAAATTACCAAAGACTACCCATGGTAAAATTCGTTATATTACTTTATAGAAATTCTAACTTTTTCTTGTTTGCGGTATAATAAAAAAGAACAATGGAAGTGTATAACTAAATGCGCCAGAAAAGCGCAAAGCTTCCGGAAAAGTTCGCCGGAAGCAAGAAAGGAAAATTATGGTACCTGAAACAAAGAAATTCGAAATTGAAATCGGCGGTAAAACAGTTACCGTTGAAACAGGGAAGTATGCACAATCGACAAACGGTTCAGTTACGGTAAGATGCGGTGATACAATGCTGTTTGTACACTGTGTCGTATCAAAAGAACCAAGAGTTGGAATTGATTTTTTCCCGCTGTTAATTGATTATGAAGAAAGAATGTCAGCTATCGGCCGTATTCCAGGCGGTTACAACCGTTCGGAAGGCAAAGCCGGTGATAAAGCAATTCTTATTTCAAGACTTATCGATAGACCTATAAGACCGCTGTTTCCAAAAGGTTACAGAAATGATATACAAATCGTAGCACAGTTATTCAGTTACGATCAGGTAAATCAGCCTGATACTCTTGCAATGCTCGGTGCATCTTGTGCTTTAATGCTTTCAGGTGCTCCTTTTGAAGGTCCGATAGGTGCTGTTAGAGTATCACGTGATGAAAATGGTAATATGATTGCAAATCCGACACATCAGCAGGCTGACAAATCAGATCTGGATATTGTTGTTGCAGGTACACATGATTCTGTAATTATGGTTGAAGCAGGATGTAAATTCGTTACGGAAGACGATATTATGAATGCAGTAGAATTTGCTCAAGCTGAAATCAGAAAACAATGCGATGCCCAGGTTGCATTTATGAAAGAATGCGGAGTGGAAAGAGAAGAATTTGTAAATCCTTACGATACTTCAGAAATCAAAAAAATTATTGATGAAACAGCTCATGATATGATTTTTGACGCTTACCACAATTTCGACAGAGAATACAGACAGAATAAACTTGAAGAAGCTAAAAAACTTGTTAAAGAAAAAATTGATGCATTACCTGAAGATGATTACATCAAAAAAATTATGGAAGAAACAGGCATCGACTTTGTTGCAGAAGAATTCAAAAATGCAGAAAAACATATTATGCGCTCAATGATTCTTGACGAAGGCGTTAGAGCAGACGGAAGAAAGCCAAATGAAGTACGTCCAATCTGGTGTGAAGTAGGGGTATTACCAAGAGCTCATGGGTCTGCAGTATTTACAAGAGGACAAACTCAGGTGTTATCTGTTGCCACTCTTGCAGGCCCCGGCATGAAACAGGAACTTGACGGAGTTGATCCCCAAACTGAAAAAACTTATATGCATAAATACATCTTCCCCGGATTTTCAGTAGGTGAAGTAAAACCCTTAAGAGGACCTGGAAGACGTGAAGTAGGGCATGGTAATCTGGCAGAAAGAGCTAATATACCGGCACTTCCGTCACAAGAAGAATTCGGCTACACAATCCGCGTAACATCAGATGTTCTTGAATCAAACGGATCAACATCTATGGCATCAACATGCGGTTCATCTATGGCTTTGATGAATGCCGGAGTGCCAGTAAAATGCATGATAGGCGGAGTTGCAATGGGTATGATTACCGAAGAAGGTAAAGAACCTGTTGTATTAACCGATATTCAGGGTATTGAAGACTTTTTAGGCGATATGGATTTTAAAGTTACAGGCAACGATACCGGAATTACAGCTCTTCAAATGGATATGAAAGCAAAAGGTATTGCAAATGAAACTCTCCGTCGTGCTTTAGCACAGGCAAAAGAAGGCAGACTGCATATTTTAGGAAAAATGAGGGAAGTAATTTCTGCTCCTGCAGAGCATTTGTCTCCTTATGCTCCAAGCATTACAACAATGACAATTCCTGTTGAAGATATCGGAACGGTAATCGGACCGGGCGGAAAGCAAATCAGAGCAATCATTGATGCATCTGGTGCCGAAATTGATATTCAGGATTCAGGTGTTGTAACAATCACCTCTAACGATCAAGAGGGGGCTGAAATTGCACAGAGAATGATTAAAGAATTAACATTCAAAGCTGAACCCGGAATGGTTGTAAAAGGCAAAGTTGTAAGAATTATACCAATAGGCGCATTTGTAGAACTTGCTCCTGGTAAAGATGGTATGGTTCATATTTCTCAGGTTTGCAACGAAAGAATAGACACAATTGAACCGCATCTGCATATCGGCGATGAAGTTATTGTTAAAGTAATTAAAATTGATGATAAAGGCAGAGTTAACCTCACAATAAAAGGGGTTACAGAAGAAGAAAAGGCTCAATTTAATTAATAAAATAGACGATAAAACCCCGTATTATAGCTATAATACGGGGTTTATTTTTGAATACAGACTATTTGTTAAAAACTTTTTATTTGAGCATATTATTTTAGACTACACATCTTTTTTTATAAATCCCGTTTGTATAATATCCTTACCAAATCGTTCTTCCAGCTTGTCAAAACATTTTGTTAATTTTATCTTTTTTTCATCCCGCAGCGAATCTGCAAACAAAGACATTTGAGCCTCACTATTAAGTTCAAATGTATCAAGAATTACTCCTGTACTGCGATATAGAATATTCGGGTTATATATTTTATCCAGAAGTTCAAAAATAACATCAGAAATCTCAAGTTCGAAATCTGTCGGAACATTGAGAACTTTTTTTTCACAATACACTTTAAAATCTTTGGTACGAAGGAATATACTTATCCCTTTGCATTTTGAATTAATTCTGCGAAGTCTCACACAGGCGCGGTGAATATGGTAATTCAACGAATTTTTCAGGTAATTTTTATCGGATGTAAATTTTGCAAGTGCGCTGGTTTTTTGTATAGATTTAGGAAGTTTCACTTCATCTGAAACAGGTGATACCATCTCGCCCAGCAATTCATGTTTCATCTCCAGACCGCGTATTCCTATCTGCTTATTCAGCCACAAATCATCCTGAGATACAAGTTCATAAGCGGTTAAAATTCCATTTTTACGAAAAAGAGCTGACAAATTCTTTCCTATACCCCAGATTTCATCAATACTTGTTTTCTGCAATACTGGAATAATTTTTCTTGAACCTATGAGATAGACTCCTTCATCCAAGCTTTTTGCCTTATCAGATGCTAGTTTGGCAAGAGATTTAGAAGAACTTAACCCGATTGAAACAGGAATGTCAACCTTATCTTTAACTTCCTGTCTTATCATTTGCGCAATTTCAAGATAATTTTTTTTATAAAGGCGTTCCAAACCTGTTAAATCAACAAAAGCCTCATCTATAGAATAAATTTCGACAAGCGGGCTAAAATCCTTTAAAACAGACATAACTTTTTTAGAAATTTCACTGTATAAATCATGATTTGCATTTATATAAACAGCTTTTTTCATATTACCTTCTATTTGAAAATAAGGCATTCCCATTCTTATACCGAGCTTTTTAGCCTCTTTTGAACGAGAAATTACACACTGCCCGCGTCCTGACATAACACATACAGGCTTACCTTTAAGATCTGTATTAACGGACTGTTCACAGGATACAAAAAATGAATCACAGTCAACGAGTGCTATTATATGTTTTCGTGCCATATCAATATTATCTGATATGTTTTTATTTTCGTCCATTATCAAAGAATTATTTCCCGTTCATTTTTATAAATTACATAACCTAAATTTGATGCAGGCGGTTTTTTCAAATATTTTCTTTTTGTATAAATTACACCGATTTTTGATGAGTTTGCGCCTTTTGAATACTGTTTTGCAAGATTTGCACACTTTAAAAGCAAATCATCCGACGGATTCTCACATTTTAAAAGCACATGAGAACCTGCGCAATCTTTTGTATGAAACCAGAAATCCTCATCTTTAGAAAGCTTTGACACAATATAATCATTCTGACGATTATTTTTGCCTACAAGAACCTTAAACCCTTCAATTTCTAATTCCATAGGCTCAAATGAAGCCTTTGTATGTTCTTTTCTCCCTTTTGGATTATCAGGTTCAATTTCGGATTGTACTGACTTCAAATCAGTTATAGATTCTGCAATATCAAGCGAATATAATATCTGCTCATAATATTGAATTTGTGCATATAATTGCGATGTAAGCTCAGTAATTTTGGCAATTGCGTTTTTCCCTTTGTTGTAAAGCTTATAAAAATTATTTGCGTTTTCTTTTAACGTTTTTGTTTCATCCAATTCAATTTTAATATTCTTGTCGTTTTCATAATCGTAAACATCAATAAATTTTGAATAATTTGAAAAATTATAAAGATTAGCCATAATCAAATCGCCATAAAGACGATAGTTATCGGAATTAATTTCTTTTTCAAGTTTGTACTGCATTTTTTTTAGAGAATTTTTATCTTTTTTAAGCTTTGACAAAACAGTCTGTTTTAATTGTTCCTGCAAGCGTTCAAACTTATCATTATAAATAGCCTCTGCGTAATAACTGTCAATATAACTATTTATGGAATTTCCACGAAAATTTGACAGTGAATTTTCAGATTTATACCAGTCTTTTGGGCGTCCAGCCGGGTAAACATAAGGCAGACCGCCAGCCATTTCTCGTTCCCGGCTTTTTTCCGCACCTACATTATGCGCACAGCCCAGTATAATATTAGTATCATAATTATAAAGGATAACATTTGAATATTTACCCATAAGCTCTATTGCAAGACAAAGATATATTTTTTCGGATAACTCGTTATAAGTTTCAATATAAAGCTCTAAAATTCTTTCATATTCAGGCTGTTCTACTTTTGCAATTAATGAATTTTCGAGATATTTACGCAAAAGCATACAAAACATCGGCGGTTTTTGCGGAATTTCAATTAACCGCTTTGCTTCATTTTCTTTATCCATAAAACAAATGTGAAAATATTGCGGGTTAATATTGATGTAAAATTTTTTTGTTGTACCTTTGTTCCTTATTGAAAAAACAAAATCTCTCCTTGTAGGCTGCTGAATTTTCTGAATTCTTGCACCTGTAAGAAAAGCTGAATTTTCCTCAAGCCATAGTTTTAATGTTGTTGAATCAAAAGTTATCATATAAAGATATTACAACAAAAACACTTAAAGATTACCAGTTCTTAGCTCTTATTAAAGTATTTTCTATGGTAGAAAAATCAGAATTATTAATTTTTATAATTGCTTTTTCCATAGGGTTTATTATGCACACATTATCACTGCAATTATCATACAAGTAAATTTGTGCACATTTTGCAGTATTATTTTTACATCTAACCATAACACCGCCTGACATAAGATTTGGTCTGTGAATATAATTTGAATACAAATTATTACGATTCATAATATTTTCCAGACGGCTTCTGATATTTCTGCCGATAGGACAATCCGCATATACCCAGAAAACAAACTTTCTATTGCCTTTTATAATATCATAAAAAGTATCACTGTTAGCAGTATTTTGATATACGCTTTCCGGAATTCTTACAGCACCTGCAAAAGAAATCCTGGTTGATTGCACAGCAGCATCAGCAACAGAAGAACCTGATTCAGACTTTATAGAAGAACTTTTATTATAACCTCCTATTAAAAAGAAAATTAAAACTATAACAGACAGAAAACCAAAAATTTTCATTTATACCTCACCATTTATTTTATATTAAACAAGGATTACTATAACATATTAAACTTATACTGTCAAACTTTTTTGTTGACGGGCTGTACAAAATATGCTAGTATAAAATACATAATAATAAAAAGGAGAAAATATGGTTTTATGGGAAATATTCGCAATTGCAGGGCTTGCGTTTTTAATACTTGAAATGCTTGTGCCTTCAATGTTTTTTCTAAATCTTGCAATAGCAGGATTTCTCACAGCACTTGCTGGAATATGGATTACAGACTGGATTGTATTAACAATACTATTTGTTGTTTTATCTGTTTTATCAATTCTGTTTCTGCGCCCGATACTTATTAAAAATAAACAAGATAAAGAACACGAAACAGGTATGGAAGCAAAATATATAGGTAAAATTGTTAAAGTAACAGAACCTGTAAGCAAATATTCAGGAGCAATCACAATATATGATGAACGCTGGGAAGCACGTACGGAAAATGATGAAACAATTCCAGCCGGTTGTGAAGTAAAAATTATTAAATATGACAGTTTAATATTAACAGTAGAGAGAGTATAGGAGAAAAAAATGAGTATAGTTTTATTGATTTTACTTGTTGCACTTTTAATTTATGTATTCAAAGGCATAATTATTGTCCAGCAGCAACAGGAAGTTATTATTGAAAGAATGGGACGTTATGAAAAAACATTACGCGCCGGACCGAATTTTATATTCCCAATCCTTGAAGCTCCGAGAGGTATTTATAAAAAAGTCTCACAAAAAGGCATTGACGGAAGAAATTTTTATTACCTCAAACCCGTCGACAGAATTGATTTGAGAGAACAAATGTATGATTTTCCGCGCCAGAATGTTATTACAAGAGACAACGTATCTATTACAATTAATGCACTGATTTACTTCCAGATTATTGATTCCAAAAGTGCAGTATACGAAATTGAAAATTTGCCGGAAGCAATAGAAAAATTAACACAGACAACTTTGAGAAACCTCGTAGGCCAGATGGACTTGCAGGAAACATTAACATCACGAGGCAAAATTAACGATGAATTAAGAACAACTCTTGATGAAGCAACCAATAAATGGGGCGTAAAAGTTAACCGCGTAGAAATTCAGGATATTTTCCCGCCGGCTGATATTCAAGCTTCAATGGATAAACTAATGAAAGCTGACAGAGAAAAGAAAGCAACCATAACAGAAGCCGAAGGCTTGAAAGAAGCCGCAATTAGAAAAGCTGAAGGTGAAAAAGAAGCTGCTATACGTTCTGCCGAAGGTGAAAAACAGGCAGAAATTTTGAGAGCAGAAGGTATTGCACAGGCAAGAGTAATTGAAGCAGATGCTGAAAAAGAAGCTATTTTGCGTATCATAAACGCATTAGCAGACAAAGGTCAGCCAGATAAATATTTAATTGCTATGAAATACTTAGAAACACTTTCATCAATTACTAAAGGCGAAAATAATAAAGTTGTTTACATGCCTTACGAAGCAACAGGCATCCTGTCTTCTGTCGACGGCATTAAGCAAATGTTTGATAAAAAATAATCTAAACAAAACTTTAAGCGGTCCTCATAATATTACTTTAAATATTAGAGGACTGCTTTTTTTCGATAATTCGGTAAATTTTTATGATAACATGTTTATTTTTAATTAAAAATATGTTATACTGATAGAAAAATCAGGAGAATTAATATGATAATGAATAACTTACCCAGAATGCAGGTTTTAATAACTACAAATGACCAGTACGTTGAAGGAGAATTGCTGCTGCCTGAGAATATGAGATTCAGTAACTCAATACCGGATAACATGCTTTTCTACATTTTAAATGGCGGTTTTCAATTTATTACCTTAAAAAACTGCGAAGTTAAAGATAGAAAAAATCTGGCATTCAGACCGGATAAATCTCACCAGTTACACGTTAATATTTCATGCATAATTACAATGCAAATTATAGAAATTCTTCCTGAAGATTATGAATACGAAGACAGTTATTATGATGATTGGGAAGAAGCAGAAGAAGAAAAACAGCAAAACGAAAAACAACAAGTTGAAAAGCAGCGTACAAGAACACGAGTAAAACGATAATTTAAAAATAATTTTCTTAATATTTATTTCCTTTTTTTTTATGTTTTTGCTAAACTTTAAATAAGTCCGAAAAGAAAAAGAAAAGGAAGTTAAAATGATTAAAACCAAACTTAAAGACCATAATTGCGGAGAGCTTAATCTTAATAATTTAAACGAAGAAGTTACCCTCTCCGGCTGGGCTTCAACCATTCGCGATTTAGGCGGAATTTTATTCGTGGAATTGAGAGATAGAACAGGTTTTTTCCAGCTTGTTGCAAACCCGCAGATTAACCCCGAAGTACACAAAGTTTTTGAAAAATTAAGATCAGAATATGTTATAACGGTAAAGGGTAAAGTTACAAGACGCCCCGAAGAAACTTATAATGAAAAATACGCTACAGGGCAGGTGGAAATGTATCCTGACTCTGTTGAAATTTTATCAGAAGCAAAAACTTTGCCTTTTGTATTGGATGATGAAAATGTATCTGAAGATGTGCGCTTAAAATACAGATACCTTGATATAAGACGTGAAAGTATGCTTCATAATTTGACACTGCGCCACAAAATCTGTCAGGCCGCAAGAAGTTACCTTAACGGAGAAGATTTTCTTGAAGTCGAAACACCGATTTTAATTAAAACAACCCCCGAAGGAGCAAGAGATTATCTGGTCCCTTCAAGAGTTCAGGAAGGCAAATTCTATGCGCTGCCGCAATCTCCACAGATTTTCAAACAATTATTGATGGTAGGCGGTATCGAGAGATATTACCAGATTGCAAAATGCTTCCGCGATGAAGATTTGCGTGCTGACAGACAGCCTGAATTTACACAAATTGACCTTGAAATGTCTTTTGTTGAACAACAGGATGTTATAAAATGCGTTGAAGGCTTAATTGTTGAAACATTTAAAGCTGCAGGAGTTGAAGTTAAACCTCCGTTTATTCAAATGCCTTGGCAGGAAGCTATGGACAGGTTTGGTTCAGATAAACCTGATACACGTTTCGGGCTTGAACTTTTTGATATCGGCGATATTATTTTGCAGTCAGAATTTAAAATTGTAAAAGATACTTTAGAAAACGGCGGTATCGTCAGAGGTATAAGAATTCCGGGCGGGGCTAAATTCTCAAGAAAAGATATAGATGATATTACAAAACTTGCAGTATCATTCGGTGCAAAAGCTCTTGCAAATATTATTTATAACGAAGACGGAACAGCTAAATCTCCTGTATTGAAATTTGTAACAGAAGAACAGGCAAAACAAATCCAAGAACGTGCTCAGGCTGAAGCCGGTGATATAATCTTCTTTGTGGCTGACAAGCCGAAACTTGTCTATGATATTATGGGAAGATTAAGACTCTATTTCGGCAAAAGATTAAACCTGATTGATGAAAGCAAACATAATCTTTTGTGGGTAGTAGATTTTCCGATGTTTGAATGGTCTGATGAAGAAGGCAGATTTATGGCAATGCACCACCCGTTCACATCACCCTGTATCGACGATTTGGATAAATTAAAAGCTGGAGATTTAGGCAATGTCAAATCAATAGCTTATGATATTGTCTATAACGGAACTGAACTCGGCGGAGGTTCTGTCAGAATTCATTCATCCGATGTTCAAAATGCTGTATTTAAGGCATTAGGATTAACAGAAGATGAAGCAAAAGAAAAATTCGGCTTTATGGTTAACGCGCTTCAATATGGAACACCGCCTCATGCAGGTCTTGCAATCGGTTTAGACAGACTTGTCGCTCTTCTTTGCAGAACAGAAAGCATCAGAGACGTAATAGCGTTCCCGAAAAATTCAGGAGCAAAAGACTTAATGTCAGATGCGCCGGGAGAAGCTTCTCTGCAGCAGTTAAGAGAACTTCACTTAAAAAGCACTGCACATAAATAAGAAATGAGAAAAGCCCGTTAATCTAACGGGCTTTTTAATAATTAAATTCTTCTCGGATAATCTTTCGATATCTGCCATCCGTCCATCATTATTATTGCAGTACAATAAAGACCGCTATCACGACATTTTTCTATTAATTGTGCACGATTCAAACCTAACCAATACCCGTATGGCTGTAATCCTTTTTCAGGTGTAAAACGAAACGTAAACTGCTTTTTTCCTACACAACTTTCAATAGAATTAGGCTGATTATTTGTTTCACATATATCAATATCATACGCATTAGGGAAAAAATAAATATCGAAATTTGTTTCAGTCGTCATATTCCCAAAACGCATCCCGAATGCACTACCGTCTCCTAATTTTATATAAGAAGTATAATAAGTGCTTGATAATAATTCAACATCTTTTGATGTGAAAAATTCAGCCAGATACTTATTGAACCAATCACCTGAACCTGTAGGAGTAAATAAATCCGCGTTATCCCAATATTCAATTTCACCGTACTTATTTTCAGCAAGCATTATTGCCTGATTAAATGTAGTATAAAATTTTTGCATTCTGGTTACAACAACCTGCTTTCTATGGTTTGCCATTAAGGTTGGAATTGTTAATGCAGCCACCACGCCGATAATTCCTAAGGTAATCAAGACCTCCGCCAAAGTAAACGCACAGCGTTTACAAGGTGAATAAGAGAATAAGTGAATAGGTGAATAAGTTCGTTTCGAGGAATTAGTGTCATGCTGAAC
>CALVEO010000007.1 GCA_944326615.1 Candidatus Gastranaerophilales bacterium
GTCGCTGCGCTTTAGTCTTTTTTTTTTCAAGTCTTTTAGAATATCTTTTTTCGCTTGCTCCCGTTCTTAACCCTTTCCGTCAATATCCGTTGTAATTTTTACAATTTTTGTCAGTCGCTGCGCTTTAGTCTTTTTTTTTTCAAGTCTTTTAGAATATCTTTTTTCGCTTGCTCCCGTTCTTAACCCTTTCAATCAATGTTCATTGTAATTTTACCATATTGTGCTGTTTAAATCAATAGGTAAATAAAATTTAATATATCAGCGGTTATTCCTTTTATATGATAAAATCAGTATATGTTAAGCGTTAAAATTAAACCTATGCAAAAATCTGACCTTGATGATGTAATCTCAATTGAAGAAAAGGCTTACGGGACGCATCACTGGTCAAAAGAGTCGTTTATGAGCGAACTTTCAAATGATCTTGCAAAGTATTTCAGTGTTTTTAACGAAAATGATGAACTTGTCGGATATTGCGGGTGCTGGCAGATTTTAGAAGAAGCGCATATTACAAATATTGCAATAACTCCTGAATACCGGCGTAATCATATAGGTGAAGCTCTTTTAACCACGATAATAGATGAATGTTACAAAAATATGGCGAAATATATTACGCTTGAAGTCCGCGTAGGCAATAAGCCTGCAATTGCTTTATATGAAAAATACGGATTTAAATCTCTGGGCACACGAAAGGGATATTATCAGGATAATAATGAAGATGCATTAATAATGTGGACAGAAAATATTTTTTACGATAAATTTAAAACAGGATATGAAAAAAATATCTTAGATTTAAAGGGGAAAATTAATATTTTATGACAAACACTGCCGTACCGCGCATAAGAGTTATAAAAAAACAAATCGAGGGAATCAGATTATCATTTGGGAGCCTTCTTCTTGTATTGTGCTGTACGTTTTTGATAATTCTTTCCACTTTTATACAGATAAATATAAATCATTTTACACTGCCTGCCGGGTTATTCAGTGGAGAACATTTGAATGTAAGTGATTACGTTCATACATACAGGCTTATCCCGCAGGTCCCTGTTATAATGTTTGTCGGCGCGTTTTTAGGCAGAAGATACGGTATTGCAAGCATTTTGATATATATATTGCTCGGTTTACTTGTTATTCCGGTTTTTGCTCTTGGAGGCGGCCCTAAGTATATTTTTGAATACAGCTTCGGGTATATACTGGCTTATATTCCTGCTGTATTTTTTTCAGGATCAATATTGAAAAGCGGGTATACAAACAGGAATATGCTTCATGCTGTTCTTGTAGGGGTTTTGACAATTCATCTTATAGGTGTTTTGTATATGCTGTTTATTGCCGGGTTGAAACATGAAGGCGCTGAATTTATGCTTGGCTGGATTTGTGCACAGAGCGGTGTTAAAATTATATATGATTTTGTTCTTAGTTTTGCAGCTGTGTTTATTGCAAAGTATGCAAAGATTATTTTATGGTTTTTTATGTAAGGAGTTAAATTTATGAAAATTCAAGCAATTAATTATTACAGTCCCTCATTTACAAGCAGCAGAAAAAAGTTTGATGTTCAGGGGCATATAGGTTCAATGCACGACGGGCTGCACAACTGTAATAGTTATTATAATGTTCAGAATATTATTGATACTGTAGAAGCACACAATGTAAAAAAGGTTCTTGTAAGTTCTGTCTCTGCATTAAATCCGGAAGGTTCGGATTTATTCAAATCAGAGATTAACGGAGCAAAAGAAATGGCAATGGTCACAGGAAATGAAAATGTTAAAATTTATCCATTGATATCCTGCCAGCCCGGAATTGCTAAAGACACCTCGGTTGTTGAAAAATTAATCGAAGGCGCTAAATTTTACGGAATGAAATTCCATCCTACTAATACCAAAAAATCCGTAAAAGATAATTTTGAAATTTATTCAAAATATCTGGATTTAGCCGAGAAAAAAGGGCTTCCATGTGTATTCCACTCAACTACAGACGGGATGTCTGACCCTGCAGAGATTATAAAGCTTGCTGAAAAACACCCTAAATTGCCTGTTGTTCTTTATCATATTGATTTAATGGCACAGCCTGACAGAATTTTGAAAACAATAGATAATATTGCGGAATCTTTGAACGGGAAAAAGTCGAATTTGTTTGTCGATATATCCTGGCTTACACCTTTGTTCGGCAAGGGAGAAGAAAATAAAAATATTATAAATCATGCGCTTGAAAAATTGGGTGCTGATAGAATAATGTTCGGCTCTGACACTCCGATTGCAGAAATGGGAGATAAAGCAAAGTATGGTGAATTCGCTGATTTTGTCGAAAATACTGTTAAAGAATTTTATAAAGATAAGCCTGATGAAGTAGAAAATTCCCTGAATAAAATCTTTTATGATAATGCTCAGGAAGTTTTCATTGACAAAAAGTGGTACAAACCTGTATCAGATAAAGTTGTCAAAAAATCAAAACTATCTGCATCTCAAAAAGGCTGGATTGCTCTAGGTGCTGTTGCGGCAGCAGGTATTATAGCGCTTGTTGCAAAAACTTTGTATGATGATAACAAAAAAGCAAAAGCTGCAAAGAATAATGCATCAAGAGTTATTAAACATTAATTAATGTCGCCTTCGACTTTAAACGATTATATGCCAACCATTTTAACAGATGCATTAAACAGAGTAACGTTAAACGGCAAATACGCATCAGCTGCACGTTTTGCAGGTATACCTCAGGAAGGCTTGGGGACATTACCGTCAGAGGCCATGCGTCAGGCCTTTGTAGAAGGTTTATATAACAGCGGTTTGATATCCGAGACTTTAAAAGACACAATTAAAGGTTTGCCTTACAATCAGGCAGCAGGTTTTGGCGGAGATGTCACAGTTGCTGTTCAGACTAAAGAAGTTAGTCTGGATGAGCTTGTAACTATTTTAAATGAAACAGCAGTGACTCCACTTAATCCAACAGTTAGATTAAATCAAATAATGGAGTCTACTGGTTATATGGGCTTATATGATGCCAGTGCTGGTAATGATGTTATTACAACAGACAGTAAAGCAAATATTACCAGTTCTACATCATCAATAGGACTTGGCAAAATTTTAAGTGGGAACTACGTATTGTGGGCACAAACAGGTGACTGTGGAGGTTCAACAAGAACTACTTCAATGATTGGTGGTGTTCTTGATGCAACTTTGAATAGTACGTTTTGGGATGATATGTTTAGCACGCTGGAATCCTTGTTTGATACTGGTGATCCTTATACTCAGCTGGCTTTGGAATATGCAAGAATCGAAACCGAAAAACTTCTGGATGATCCACGATATGATAAATCTGGAAGTCCTTATGGTGATGGCTGGTACTTAACAGAAAAGGCTGATGAAGATGATGGTGCCAAATGGGGTTCTTTCAGTGTACTGGAAAATAATGACAAAATTCATACAAACTACCGTCGTGATGCTGGCAATACGACTATAAAAAATGAAGCAATAAACAAAGCATCTGACGATGAAAGCGGATATGTAGGCCTTGTTGCTGAAGGTCATACTGATTCTGGAGATGATGAAGCTAATGATTGCCGTTCTACATTATCAATAAATCTTTCTACTATGATGAAAGCCTATTTAACATATTTTTATGATTTCCTGAATGGGGTTTCTGCAACTGACGAGAATGGCTTAGATGCATATTATGTTGGAGATCAATTATCAACCTCACATCTTATAGATGATAATACTGTTTTTACTATTAAAACAGGCACTGCCGTATCGAGTGATGATCTTGCGCAGGCAACATTTTATGATGCATTATTCAACCAGATTTGCGCAAACGGGTGGACAGAAAACGACAATATAGATGACACCGAATATCTGCAGCAAATGCTTCAAAACGGCATGCTTTTTATTTCCAAAGCAAAAGATGACGGTTATTATTACCAGGGAAATTATGCAACAGATCCTTATATAAAAGAAATATCCGATGATACCCTTATAGCGCAGGCCGAAGCCAAATATACAACTGAAAAAGCGAAATTAAATTCCAAAGAAGAAACATTAGATATGAAGATGAAAAATCTGGATACAGAAATATCCTCTTTAACGACAGAATACGATACCGTAAAAAATACAATCTCCAAAAACATAGAAAATTCATGCAAACCTCAAGGGTGGAGCGGCACGCTCCCTAGGCTTATTAGCTTAAAAAACATGCTGAATAATGATTTATTCCAACATTATCAAGCTCTGGTACTTTTTGTGTGCAGATATCAATACATTTTGAACATCGCGGATGAAAACGGCATCCTTCTATATCCTGCATAATTGTAGGAGGCTGGCCTTTGATTGTTTCAAGTCTTGAATTTTTGTTAGACGGTAATGATTTTAAAAGCGCATTGGTGTAAGGATGTCTCGGGTTTTGGAAGAACTCTTTCGAAGGTGCTGTTTCAACTATTCTGCCTGCATACATGACAGAGACATAATCCGCATTTTCGCCGACAAGTGCAAGATCATGCGTTATCAAAAGGATTGAAGTGTTTGTTTTGGATTGAATTTCTTTTAACAAATTCATAATCTGTGCCTGGATTGTAACATCAAGTGCTGTAGTAGGCTCATCTGCTATCAGAATTTCTGCCTGACAGGCTAATGCCATTGCTATTATTGCTCTTTGTTTCATTCCGCCTGAAAATTCATGCGGGTATGCTTTCATTCTTTCTTGAGCACATGGAATTTGTACCGCTTCCAGAGATTCTACAGCTTTGTCAAACGCCTGTTTCCCCTTTAGCCCCTGATGAATGCTTATAACTTCCAGAAGCTGATCCCCGATGGTATATAAAGGATTTAGAGACGTCATAGGATCTTGCGGGATAAGTGCAATTTTTGAGCCTCTTATGTGCTGCAAATCTTTTTTTGATGCTTTAAGAAGATTTTCTCCGTTAAAGAAAATTTCACCGCCTGTTATTCTGACGTTTTTCGGCAGTAATTGTAAGATGCTCATTGCACTAATTGATTTTCCGCATCCTGATTCTCCCACAAGCGCATGCATTTTTCCTTTTTCAAGCGAAAACGATACATCAAACAGAGCCTGCCTGAATCCGCATTCACAATTGAAACCAAGATTTAAATTTTTTACCTCTAATACCGGCATAAGCCTATAATACATCATAAGTTTTATCTTGTGAATAGTCCTTGCGGGTGCATTTGTTAATAAATGTTAAGAACTTTTGTGCAAATCATGCAATTTTTTTACTCAAAAATTTTTTATAAAAGCATAGGGGATATTAAAAATTTAATTTTCTTTTAACGGGGAAAATGGAAAGGGAAAAAAATGGGAATTGACGGATTATCATTTTTTGGCAAAGATTATGCCGCAGAATTTAAAGAAAAATGGGGTTCACAGATTGAAGCAGATAAACAAAAACTTTCATCTGCAGGAATTACTGTTCCTATAGGACAGCCGCAGGAAAATAAAAAGAATGATAATAAAGGGCTTGAAGTAGAAAAGGAACAGACTCAAAAAGAAAATTTCAAAAGACAATTTACTTCAAATGATGATATTAAGAAAGCTGAAGAAGCAGCAGAAAAAGAATTTTTGAAAAACGGTGTATCAAAAGGTGATAATACTGAAACTGTTAAAGAAGGAAAACAAGCTGAAAAATTAGCTAAAAATTATGTTGAAAATGAGTACAACAAAGAACAGGTTGCAGGTACACAGGTTTTCATGGATAAAAAAGCTTATAAAGAAGCTGAAAAGGCGCGCAAAGAGCAGCGTAAAAATCTAATTGATGAATACAGGGAACAGGGTATGAGTAGAAAAGACGCTAAAAGAGCTGCTGAGTCCCAATTAGTTGAAAATGAATATGTCCGCGGCAAAAAGACACGCGCTTATATAGAAGAACATAAAGATGATTTTTATGATGAAAATGGTAATTTTTCAAGTGATAAATTTAAAGCAAAAGCTGTAGAATTTGCAAATACAAATACTACGGAAGGAGAAGTTAAAAATTATCATTTAAGCTTAAAAGAAAGACGAAAAGCCGCAGAAAAAGAAGGCGTAAGCGCAAATGTTATTAAAAATATTGCGAAAAAATCAAATCTGGACTATGAAAGAGATAATACAAACCTGTATAAAGGACTTGTGATTACAGGAGCTACCGGAGCCGGTATTGCATTAGGGCCTTTATTTGGATCTTCTGCAGCGGCGGCCGCTGCAGCCGCAGCTGCTTCTTCATCATCGTCAGCAGCAAATGCAATTAGCGGCTCTGCATCAGCCTCAGATTCAGCAGCATCTGCAGCATCATCGGCCGCTTCACAGGCAAAAACAAACGGTTATGCCACAGGTGGAGGAATAGGTTTGGCAGTTGGACTCGGCCTTTCTCAATTTGTTAAAGATAAAGGCAACAAAGAAGCTAAAATATATGAGCCGGGTGTACAGCAGTCACAGCCGCAACCGCAGCCGGATGTAGAACCTGATACACCGCCTGTACCGCCTCAGCAAGATATTGCACAGCCGCCTGTACAGCCTGTGGAACAACCTGAGCCATGTCCTGTAGAAACCTGGTACACTCCATTTTGTGATCATACGGTTAAAAAAGGTGATGACTGGACAAAAGTATCTCTTGCAAAAGTTAAATCAATTAACGGTAAAAAACCTGACGGCAAGATTTTAAGAGCATACGTTCATGCAGAAAAGCTTAAACATGGAGTAACAGACTTTTCATTAAACACAATGCCGAAAGTCGGTGAAACAATGAGAGTTTATTCAGACTTCTCCGACCTTCTTGCAGATGAAGAACTGGTTAAAAAACATCCTGAATTGCTACTTTTGAAAGATGCACAAATTGAATTAGATTGTGATGGACAGACAAACGGTAAAAGTTCAGGCAGACCAAAAGTTAAATATACACCATTCACAGGTGCATTTACTGACGCCGTAAGATACAAACAGGACTGCCACGATCCGGAACCGGTAATGATAAAATAAGGTGAAGTAAATCATATAAGGAGAAGTTCCTCATAAAAGAGGAACTTTTCCGGCACCTTTTTCAATTGCCTGTAAATCATTTTTTATCCAGTAATCTTCTATAGGTTTAAATGTTTCGTTAACCATAAAATAAGTCGACCCTGACCCTGACATTATTGAATCAGGGTATAAATTTTTAATTTTTTGGAGTTCTTCATAATCATCAATTAAAGCCCATTCAAGATCGTTTTTAAAATCATATCTTGAACCATATTCTGATTTAAAATTTGATGATTTTTTTTGTGAAAATTTTGTGTAAGCTTCTTTTGCGCTAATTCCTAGACATTTAGGCTTTATAAGCGAAATTTTCATATTTTCAAACGGCATTTTTTCCAGAATTTCCCCCCTGCCTTTTGTCATCTGTCTGCCGCCTTCAAGACAAAAATTCAGATCAGAGCCTAATTGGGCGCAAAGAGTATGAAGCTCTGTTTTGGAAAGAGGGATATTAAATAATTCATTTAACCCGAAAAGTGTTCCAGCAGCATCGGTGCTTCCGCCTGCCAGACCTGCGGCTACCGGAATATTTTTGTCTATATAAATATCTATCTTATGAGGCGGAAGATTTGTCTTCTCAATAAAAAGTATCGCTGCTTTATAGACAAGATTTTTTTCATTATACGGAATTTCTGCATTGTTACCGGAAAGAATTATTTCAAAATTTTCAGCGGGTTCTGTTTTTATTGTCAAATAATCATACAGACTGATAGTCTGCATAACGCTTTCTATATTATGAAATCCGTCATCTCGTCTGCCTGTAACTTTTAAATTTAAGTTAATCTTTGCCGGACACTGAATTTTTATTTCACCCGCTCTATAGGGAGAAATTGTGTCACTACCCTCCCTTGAGGGGAGGGTGGAAATCTCTGATTTCCGGGTGGGTGAAATATCACGCAATTCTTCAGAGAGTTTGCCAAACATTTCAATTGAAAGTTTTTCCCCGCGTACATTTTCATCAAGCCCTAATTTAACAAGCGCATTTTGAATTTTTTCTTTTGGAAAACCTGCTGATAAAAGACAATTCTTAATATTTTTTCTTCTCTGTGAAAAGCCTGCCTTAACAGTTTTTCTAAAATGTGTGTAATCTGTTAAATCAAGAAGCGGTTTTTCTCTCACCTTTAATTTCACAAGTGCAGAATTAACTTTCGGGGCAGGATAAAAAGAGCGTCTGCCGACAAGTTTCATAATTTTTACATCTGCCCAGAACTTTGACAAAATTGTTAAAAGTCCGTATTGTTTGCCTGATGAATTTTCATCAGCCGCCATTCTTCTTGCAACTTCTTCCTGAACCATAAGTAGAATATCTGTTATTTTATTTCTGTTTTTGTTATCTAAATCATCAACTTCCCCTAAAAGATGAGCGATAATCGGACTTGTTATATAGTAAGGAATATTTGCAACAACCTTAACTTTTCCATCGCAAAGTTCTGATAAATCCTGCTTCAAAATATCATTGTGTATAATTGTAAGATTTGGCGCATCAAGTTTTTTAAGCTCTTTTATTGCTTCTTCATCAAGTTCAATTGCGATAACTTTTTTTGCATGCTTTACAAGCTGTTCTGTTACAAAACCAACGCCCGGCCCTATTTCAATTACCGTATCATCCGGTTTAATGTCTGCAAAATCAATGATATCTGAAATTGTCTGTCCGTCAATCAAAAAATTCTGGCCGAGTCGTTTTTTTGTCCTAAAATATTTTGCCCGTTCGTAGTAGTTCATCTTACCTATAATAATACCACACACAGGTAAATGTTTAAAAAAAAGTTTTTTGCTAATTTTGTGGATGATATAATTGGATAGGGGGTAAATGTGAGTAACATTCAAACACAGGAAAAATTAGATAAAAAAGAAATTTTAAATTTATTCAAATCCGGCTGTAAAGCCGGTGAACAAAAAAGAATAGGAATTGAATACGAAAGGCTTCCGATTTTTTCAGTAACCTCCAGAGCAGCAGACTATTCGTCAGAATTCGGAGTATGTAATTTTTTGAGAAATTTTGCCAAGGAAGAAAATTGGGACTATATAACTGATGATTATAATATAATAGGGCTTAAACAGGTGCATGACACTGTGACTCTGGAACCGGGATGCCAGATAGAATTGAGTTTAAAGCCTGAACAGACAATTGATGAAATTCAAAGCAGAATTGATGAGCTGGATAAACAAATGAAACCTGTTCTTGATAAATCAGGCATATTGCTTTTAAACTACGGTGTTTCGCCTCTATCCACACATAAATCAATTAGTCTTATTCCCAAAAAAAGATATCATTTAATGGCAAAATATTTATGGGGAATTTTATCTGACGTAATGATGAGAGAAACTGCAGGAATTCAATGCTGTATAGACTTTGAAAGCGAAGAAGATGCCATGAATAAATTCCGTATAGCAAACAAACTTGTTCCATTTATGACTGCAATGTTTGCAAATTCCCCGATAAGAGGCGGGGTTGAGACCGGTTATAAGAGTTTTCGCGCCCTGAGCTGGCTAAATACTGATAATGACAGATGCGGATTTGTAGGGCAGATTGATGAAAGGTTTTCTTTTGAAGAATATATAGATTACGTTCTTCAATCGCCAATGATTTTTATAAACCGCGAATCAGGTGCAATTCCTGTTAACGGGAAAATTAATTTTGCAGAATTTATTGAAAACGGATTTGAAGATTTTAACGCTAATCTGGAGGATTTTAAACTCCATGCAAATCTTTATTTCCCGGAGGTACGTCTGAGAAATTTTATTGAGATAAGAAACCATGACTGTACAGGTAAAGGTATGCAATATTCAATTCTTGCAATATACAAAGGAATTTTATACAGCCATAGTGCAATGGAAGAAATTGAAGAACTTTTTAAATCATTTGAGTACAGAGATTTTTCTGAACTGCGTTATAATGTCCCCAAAAATGCTTTGAATGCAAAAATAGGAACATTTTTTGTAAAAGATATAGCAAAAGAAATTTTGTATATAGCAGAAAAATCTCTTATAGAAATGGATACGGGCGAAGAAAAATATCTTGATGCAATAAAAGAATATACTCTTAACGGCATAACTCCGGCGGATGTAATTATCCGCAACTGGAACGGAGTTTGGAACAAAGATATAAGAAAGTTAATAAAATTTGTAAGTGAATAAAACTTATTAAAAAGACACAGAACAGCATTATTATCTCCATTCTGTGTCTTTTTCGCGGTTACTGTTATAAGTGTGCGTGGACGCACTTAAATCTTTTATGCATAATTATAAAAAAGATTTTTACCTGTTCAGCAACCGTCCGTATCCCGCCGCTGAGTCGCAGGAATTATGCAGGTTATCACTATCACCTGCCTCGAAACTGAAGCACAGATTGTGCACTTTTTCCGCCCTTTGCGCAAATCTGGCGGCTGTGCTTCCCTGCACGCGTCATATCCGCATAATTCGGCTTTGAGATACGAATTCCGTCTTACATATTTAGAATACTTTATTTTTTGAGATATTTCATTATGCTTTCTGATAATTTATTGCTCTTTTTTATATAGACTTTTGTGTAATAGAACAGGTATTTGTTTGGTTAATAATTTATCTGCGGAGGAAAATTTAATGGCAATAAAGACTTTAGTTTTTGATTACAGGGATGAAGAAAAGGAATTTTTCGGCACTCATGAGCTTGAAAATTTTGAGATAACCTTTTACAGCAACAGTTTGAATGGTGAAACAGTTAAGGAAATTCCGCAGGAGGTTTTGGATAATACTTATGTAATTAGCGTATTTGTAAATTCAGATGTAAATGAAAATGTTATAAATTCATTCAAAAATTTACGGATAATTTCTACCCGCTCAACAGGTGTTGAGCATATAGACAAAAAAACAGCAGATGAAAAAAATATTGCCGTTATAAATGTTGAAAGATACGGCGCAAAATCTGTTGCACAATATACATTCGGCCTTATTCTTGCACTTGTAAGAAAAATAATCCCTGCCTCAAACTATTTTTTATCCGGCCAGCAGGAAAATTTTAGCAAAAATTTTACAGGCAGAGATTTGTCAACACTTACGTTAGGCGTTGTTGGTACAGGGAATATCGGAATTGCCGTATGCAAGCTTGCTAGAGCTTTTGGAATGAAAATTCTTGCGTATGATTTAATCGAAAAGCAGGAAGCGGTTAATAATTTTGATATTACATACACAGGATTAAATACACTGCTTAAAGAAGCTGACATTATAACCCTGCATCTGCCTTATACAAAAGAAAGTTATAGAATGTTTTCATCAGAACAATTTAAATTAATGAAAAATTCTGCTTATCTAATAAATACATCACGCAAAGAAATTGTTAATACAAAAGATTTATACGAAGCTGTATCCAAAGGATTGATTGCGGGAACTGCTCTTGATGTTGTATTTTGTAAAGATAAAAATTTTGACTGTGCAAATCTTTCCCCGCAGGCAGATGAAAGTTTGCACTGTTTTGAAGAGGAACAAATTTTAAAAGAACTTGCGAAACTGCCTGATGTTATTATAACTCCGCATATTGCCTATGATACACAGGACGCTGTGGATTATATACTTGAAGTTACTTTTATAGCAATCAGTGATTGCATAAAAGGCGGGAATTCATACAGAATTTATTGAAATAAGCCGTATTAGAAGATAGGAAGGTAGGCGCTATTTGGCAGACGGAGGATCGGAGGTCAGGAGGGCAAGCGGATTTAGAGGGTAAGAAGGTGGGAAGATAGGAGGGTAAGCCATTTACAGTAAAAGGCTTATTTTCTAATTGTCGAAGTCTACCTTTTTGTAGTGATATAACAAGTTCATGCAAGACTCAGGTGATGGGTGGAGCGGCTACGCTCCTGGGATAAACATAAATCTTTCAAGCAAAACAGATGCGAGGGATAAAAAGTTAAGTAAATCTCTCCAGAATTGCGAGAATACCCGAGTGCGTTGGCTGAACAAAGCGATATTACGAATGAAATTTACAATATTTGAACATTCATTAAAGCGGCTTATGCACAGTCGTAAGCTTTATTGGGTGGAGCGGCTACGCTCCTTTCGTCATAATCTGGGAAGAAATTACACCAAAAATATAATCTTTACGCTTTTTTAGTTTAAATCCTTTGTTTTCAAAATCTTTTATTAAATCCTCCGGCGGCGGGAAATTTTGCTTTGATTTAATCAAATATTCGTAAGAATAATCATTTTCCGTAAATATTTTTGCAAGTACAGGAGTTATTTTTTCATAAATTTTACTTAGTAAATTCACTTTTCCAAAGTCAAGGTGGAGAAAATGTCCATCAGGTTTCAGAATTCTATAAATTTCTTCAACAGTTTTTTCTGCATTTTGAATATTTCTAAGACCAAACGCAATTGTTACGGCATCAACAGTATTGTCATGATAGGGAAGATTTGTGACATCTCCCTGGAAATATTTAATTTTAGTGTTTATAGATTTCTTTTTCGCAATTTTCAGCATATTTTCGGAAAAATCTATCCCCTCAACAATGGCGTCAGGGTATAACCTTTTAATTATTCTTGCAATATCACCTGTACCTGTACATAAGTCAATTACGTGCTCATCAGGTTTTAAAGCAAGACTTTTTATGCTCATATATTTTACGTAATGATGGGAGCCAAAAGACATTATATTATTCATAAGGTCATACTTTTGTGCTATTGTATTGAACATTAAATGAATTTTTTCAGGAGTTTTATCAATAATGTTTCTGCCTGTCATAAATTGTTACCTTTTTGCTTATATTCAATCTTAACATATAATAAGTTTATGAACATCGCTTTTGTACCTATAGATAACAGACCCGTTTGCTATACTCTTGCAGAACAGATTTGCGCAATTAACAACGATATCAAATTGTTTATTCCGGAACGTGAATGGCTTGGGGATTTAACAAAATACGCAGATACTGGTAAAATTTTTGAGTGGCTTAAAAATCTGCCGTCAGTTGATGCTTTAGTTCTGTCTCTTGATACTATTGCGTACGGTGGACTGATTTCTTCCAGACGCTGTGAGGAAAGTTTTGAACAAATAAAAAAAAGAGTAGAAAAATTAAAAGATATTCTTGTTGAAAAGCATGCAAAAGTTTATGCATTCTCAAGCATAATGAGGATTTCAAACAACAATATTAACGAAGAAGAAAAAGAGTATTGGAGTGAGTGGGGCAAAAAAATTTTTGAATATTCATATAATACTCACAAAAATGGATATTGTGAAACAGATGTGCCGCCTGATGTTTTGAACGATTATCTTTCAACACGCAAAAGAAATTTTGAGATAAATAAAATTTATCTTGAATTTCAAAAGCAGGGATTGTTTGATATTCTTGTGTTTTCGAAGGATGATTGTGCCCAATATGGTCTTAATGTCCAGGAAGCGCAGAAGCTTGAAAACTCCGGCGGATTTGTTAAAACAGGAGCCGATGAAATCCCTTTGACGCTTTTAGCAAGGGCAGTGAATGAATTTTATACAGCGCAATCATTTCAAAAAGACGGGGTGGAAACAATCCCTTGCCCCCTGTATCCTTCACTTAAAATAGCTCCAATATTTCTTGAGCCGGGATATAAAAATTTAATCTCAAATTATGAAGATGTCTCAATTGAGCAGTCTGTAAGGGGACAGATTGAACTTGCAGGATGCAAGATTTCAGAACCTTTAGATGCTGATATTCTACTTTATATAAATAATTTTAAAGAGCGTCAGGGTGAAATTGTTATGAAAATTTCGTCAGAGCCGTTCAATGGTGTGTGGACAAAGCCTGATAAGCCCTATATGATTGCCGATGTAAGATTTGCAAACGGAGCAGATAACGCTTTTGTTGAAAAATTGTTAGAAACTGATTTTGATGATAATTTTTACGGCTATTCTGCCTGGAATACTTCTGCAAATACACTCGGAAGCCTTATTTGTGCTGCAATTGTAAAATATTATGCAAGTTCTTCCGCTGTCACTTTGCATCATTCACTTTTTAAAAAATTGCAGATTATCCGCTTTCTCGACGACTGGGCTTATCAGGCAAATGTAAGACAGAAGCTTTCAAAACCGGATAAAAAAGAAATTAAACAAATGATGAAACCGTTTGAGGATAGAATTTTTAAAAAATTCGGCGTAAAATATGATGTAAACTACAAATTCCCCTGGGAAAGACTGTTTGAGGTAGAAGTTTGCATTTCATAGAAATTTTACTTTTAGCAATCGCATTAGGAGTGGACTGTCTTGTTGTTTCGTTCTCTCAGGGGTTAATCTTTACCAGAAACAGATTAAAAAATTCTCTTGCACTTGCTCTTACTATGGGCATTTCTCAGGGACTTATGCCTTGTATCGGTTATTTTGGTACGGGGATTATCAGCAAATTTATAGAACCTTTTTCTAAATGGCTTGTATTTGCAATATTTTTAGCTCTGGGAGTAAAATTTATTTATGAAGCTTTTCAGGAAAAAGAAGAAAAAATCTGCTGCATAGATTTAAAATGCCTGATAAGTATGGGACTTGCCACGAGCATTGATGCTCTGGCATCCGGAGTAAGTCTGAATTTGACACGAACTCCGCTAATATTTTCAGCTTTTGTAATTGCTTTAATGTCTTTTATTATGTCGCTTTTAGGATTTTGGTCAGGTAATTTTTTTAAAAAACTGCCGGCGAAATATCTTGAAATTTCAGGCGGGATTATTTTGATACTTCTTACAGTTAAAGCTGTTTTTATGTAAAAGGCATGCCGAAACAGGCATGAATTCTAAATATTTTACAATTCTTAATACTTGTTCAAAATCATGAAAAACCATGACTTGAGCATGTTTACATGATTTAAAATCTGAAAACCATGTATCAGCTTTATTTTTAGCATGATTGACTTTTTAAAAAAGCCTGTTATCTATACTTTACGCCTATTGTTACAAATGTTCATAATCACATGTTCCGCCCTTGAAATAATTTCCTGATTTTTTATAATGTAATTAAGGACGTGAGGGAGCGAAAGCGCTTCTGATAAGGGGATTAGGGCAGGTGTATCTGCATAATTTTTTCGTACCTTGGGTGAGATAGTTAAAAGTGGAGATTATATAAATTGTTTAGAAGTAGGGATATGGGAAGAGCTGTTGCAGTAAGAAGATGGACTCCGACTGCTCTTGAATGTTATAAAAGAGGATGTAATTGTGAAGGATGTTTTTATAGAGATTTCTTTAGCGGCTCCTCGCAAAAATGTCAGATGAAAGCCTCTGTTTTAGAACTTGTTCGTGTTATCGGAACTCCGAATGTTGAATTACAGCAATTTATTATTGAAGATTAATGCTTTAATAAATATTTTTTGCAATATTGAGAAAAAGGCTTTAAAAATCAGAATAAATATGTTATAATATACAAGCAGTATGTTATAGGAGGTTTCAACATGCACATTTACGTTAACGGAAGAAACATTGAAATTACTGATGCTATTAAAGCTTATGTAAAAGAAAAAATCGGTAAAGTAGCAACTCATTATGACCAGATTCAGGGTATTGATGTAGTTTTGTCGGTTATCAAAAATCCGGCTGCTTCCGGAAAACACGTTGCAGAAGTCAGCTGTAAAATGAATACAGGTGTTGTAAGATGTGAAGAAGCAGCTGATTCTATGTATGAAAGCATTGATTTGCTTGCAGATAAATTGCTTAGACAGGTTCAAAAATTTAAAGACAAAAGTGTAGGCACCGACAAGTCTTCTATCAGAACAGAAGCTAAAGTCGAAGAAACAGCTGAAGCTGTTGAAGAGTAGATTTTAAAAAAGAGGTGCAATTGCACCTCTTTTTATATTTGTATAAATTTGCGATAAGATGATAAATAATAAAAAAGTAGTTATAATAATGCCTGCGTATAACGCGGAAAAAACTCTGAAACAAACTTATGATGAAATTTATAAAGATTTTGTTGATGAAGTTATACTTGTAGATGATAATTCGCAGGATAATACAAAACTTGTATCAAAAGAATTAAATATAAAAACTATTGTTCATAAAAAGAATAAGGGTTACGGCGGAAATCAAAAATCATGTTATAAGGCAGCTTTGCAGGCTGGTGCCGATATTGTTGTAATGCTTCATCCTGATTACCAGTATACACCGAAACTTATTCCTGCTATAGTTTGCATGATGGCTTTTGGTCAGTATGATGCAGTTTTGGCTTCACGCATGCTCGGCAATTCTGCCCTGAAAGGCGGTATGCCTTTGTATAAATTTGTTGCTAATAAATTTTTGACCTGGTTTGAAAATTTGTTTACAGGTGAAAATTTAACGGAATACCATACAGGTTTCAGGGGGTTTACAAAAGAAGTTCTTGAAGCTCTGCCGCTGGCCGAATGTGATGATGATTTTATTTTTGATAATGAAATAATTGCTCTGATGTTTTACAACAAATATAAAATAGGCGAAGTTTCGTGTCCGACAAAATATTTTAAAGAAGCATCTTCCATAAATTTTGTACGTTCTTGCAAATACGGATTTGGAGTTCTTGCTGTAAGTATTAAATACAGACTTGCAAAAATGGGATTATTTAAGTCAAGAATATTCAAACCTGATGCAAAAAAACTCGATTTATCCAAAGAAATTGAATACTATTTCAAGTAAGTTTTTTCCGGTTTGAATATTACATCCCGGACAAATTAGTTGACAGTTTGATTTTTAATAACATTTATGAAGGCTGTACAGGCATTCTGAATAGCAGCCGTATGTAATTAATGTAGAACAGTTTTGATAGCTGGCCTATAGATTTGAATTTAACATCACTTGTTGAAATCTCTGGGATTTATTCCATGTATCCAGTTTGACTCAATTTGTTCAAGAGAAATTCCTTTTGTTTCCGGAACAAAGAAATACACAAACAAAATACATAAGAACGATACAACAGCAAATCCCCAGAATGTATACGCTCCCCCAATATTGTGTATAAGTATAGGGAAGCTGCCAACTACAAAGAAATTGAACGCGAAATTTGCAACCGTACATATACTCATTGCAATTCCTCTAATCTTAAGCGGAAATACTTCCGAAACAATTATCCAACCGATAGGGCCCAGACTCATTGCAAAACAGATTATATATGCTACAAGGCTGCCTACGGCAACATATTTAAGATTTTCTCCGAGTGCTGCTTCAAATGCAAACGCACATCCCAATGACATTAAACTAAGCATGACACCTGTAAGCCCAAAATAAAGAAGCGGCTTCCTTCCAAGTTTATCTGTAAAGAATATTGCAACAATTGTCATTAAAAAGTTTACAACACCGATTCCTGTTGTGGCATATATCGCATTTAAGTTTGAATCAAACCCTGCAACTTTAAATATAGTTGGTGCATAGTAAATTATGGTATTAATACCTGTACATATTTGCGCAAACATAATACCAATACCGACTACAAAAGGCATTATCATCCATTTTTTGAATTTGAATTTTTGACCTGAAGTTTTTTCGTTTAATCTTAAAGTCTTTTTGATTTCCTTAATTTCTGTTTCAACATCGACATCAGGTTCGATTTTCTTTAATACTTTTTGAGCATCATCGTCTTTATTTTTGCTTATAAGCCATCTTGGTGTATCACTCATGAAGCACATTCCTATCAATAAGACAAGTCCCGGAAGTACACCGGCCAGAAGCATCCAGCGCCAGTTGAATACCGCTTGCGCAAATGCCGCATTTATAAAGTAAGAAAACAATATACCTGCCGTAATTGCCCATTGATAAAGAGATACAAGAGTTCCTCTGACAGCTTTTGGAGAAATTTCAGATAAATATAATGGGATTACAAAGTTGACAATACCAACAGCAAGTCCTACAAATATTCGTGAAATTATCAAAATATAAACATTAGTCGCAAGTCCACATAAAATAGAACCTAAAATAAATATAACAGCAGTTGCTATGATAACTTTTTTCCTCCCAAATATATCCGCAAGTATTCCGTTGGTGGCTGCTCCTATTACTGCACCTATTAAAACGGAACTGACAACTATACCCTGTAAAGAGTCTGATAAATCCCAAGTTTCGTTAATAAATAGAAGTGCTCCTGATATAACGCCTGTATCATATCCGGATAACAAACCGCCCAAAGATGCAATAATCGCAACAATATACAACCAGATAAACTTAAATCTTGCCATAATAAACTCCTCGAAACCTATTTATATTTTAAATTATTTTTATAATTTCTACCAGATATTTTTTAAGAAATATGAAGATAAAGCTGTAAATACTACAGCTATTGTAAAAGAACACATGGTTTGGTTATTTGTTTTACATAGTTTGATTTCTTCGGCAGCTTGTACTTATAAATTAAAACAAATCACTAAATAATTTAATCTATATTCCCTTTATTATAAACATGTGATATTTTCTTCTCCGGGGAAGAAGAGATAACTGATTTTACAAGATATAATTAAGCTTTTATATTGATAGAATATGACTCCTGGTGCATGGATCAGTTTTTTCCCGACTCTTTTCAGGGAAATTGTGACAATCGTTCTTTCTTCAACGTACGGGCATATTTGTCCAGAAGCTGTATCGTATGCTGGATCTCTTCTTCTGTGGTCTCCGGGTTAATTGAGCAAATTCGCAATACAGTCCGCCCTTTCAACTTGGTAGTCAGTACGCAGGCAAAGCCATCTTCCATCATACGTTGTGAAATCGACGCATTGAGCTCGTCCTGCTGCTGTGGAGAAATTCCCTGCGGTGCGTAACGGAAATTAAGAACAGCTAGTTGTGCAGAAGTTACAATCTCCCATCCAGACTGGTCCCGAAGCATAGCCTCTGCCTTCTGAGCCAGCTCAATGCCGTGTGTCACCATATCGCTGATCTGCTCAGTTCCCAGTGTCTGCAGGGTGAGCCACAATTTCAGACAGCGTGCAGGCCGGGTTAGTTTCCCATTCCCAATAGTTGATTTCTCCATTCTCCGCAGCGGCATCCCGGAGATATTCCGGGTCAGAACTGTAAAACGCCGCAAGGTATTTCCTGTCACGAAACAGAACCGTACTGCAGGCATAAGTCTGAAACAGCCATTTGTGAGCGTCCCATACCTGACTGTCTGCCCGTGATATATCCTTCAGCAGGTGTCTATATTTCTTAGAAACCAGAACTGAAGCACCATAAGCACCGTCCACATGAAACCAAAGTCTATGTCTCTGACAAATATCGGCAATTTGTGACAGTGGATCAATTCCGCCTGTATTAGTCGTTCCCGCTGTAGCAACCACCAGAAAAGGCTTCTTCCCTTCTTTTTGATCCTTAAGTATAGCCTGTTCCAACTGCAAGGTATCGATACACAGATGAACGTCACAAGGAATCTTTCGGATTTGTTCTTGGGTTAGCCCCATGATCCGCAATGCTTTTATTACAGAAAAATGAGCTTGCTCAGAAAGATAAGCCACACCGTCATTGTATTCTGTTTCTGCCAACATGGCATGTCGGGCAGCGGCCAGTGCAGTCAGGTTAGCAATAGACCCTCCTGAGACAAACAATCCGCCCGCTGTTTTTGAATAGCCTGCCTGCTGGCACAGCCATTTGATAGTTTCCTGCTCCAGACAACTAGCAGCCGAACTCTCCATCCAGGTGCCGCCATGAGGATTATATGCATCCGTCAGAACATCTCCTACCCAGGACAACGGAGACGCAGGGCTTGGAACAAAAGCGAAAAAACGAGGGTGCTGCAGGAATGCTTGATTAGTAACAGTTCCTAGCATTTCGCTTACTACACTGTCAAGTGAGCGCCCCTGCTGCGGAAATACCATATTCCGTAGTTTTTGGATAGCGGCGTCATCAGCAACGGTCACTGTCTTTTGCTCATGCATCGTTTCATACAACGATAAATAAGAATCTGTTATTTTCTACCGATTGGCGTATCTCTTCCAGTGCGTAGCATTTCATTGCGATTTCTCCTCTTTGCAAAGACAAAATAAACCTGATGTCTATTGGTTTGTATATAATATAGCAGACAATGGCATCGTTTGCAATGGAAAGGTTAATAATACAGAACTACGTTATATTAAAAGAAATCGTTTTCCAACCTTAAGAAAAAACTTCCGGCCTTGTTTAAAATTCTCAAACCTTATGATATTTTTCTGAAAATTTGCGGAACTGGACTTTTCCAAAATAATCAAATTATCCGTACAACTCAAAAACGGTGCGTATGTAAAATAACACCTAGTTTGAGAAATTATCACAGCCCGTTTGAGATTTTTGGAAAAATTTTATTTTATTTGACTTAATTTTTTATAAAATGTGGCTCGAAATAATGTAGTAATTGTCATAAAAGTCATTTGATTAAATGTGATAATGATGCGAAAAGTCCATTGAAAAAATGTCATATAAATGTATGGTTTATTTAATATTAAGTTTTGTTAAGATATGATTTGAGAGAAATTATATGAAACGATATGCTATAAACAAACTTATAGAATGGAAAAATAATTCTAATCGCAAACCTTTAATAATCAGAGGTGCACGTCAAGTTGGGAAAACTTGGCTAATGAAAGAGTTTGGAAAAACAGAGTACAAAAAGGTTATTTATATAAATTTTGAGTTAGATAAGCTCATGTGTGATTTATTTTCGATAGACTTCAATACAAAAAGAATTATTGAAGGTTTAGAGTTAACTCATTCTAAAATTAATGCAACAAATACACTAATAATACTTGATGAAATTCAAGAATGTCCGAAAGCATTAACAACGCTTAAATATTTTTATGAGAATGCTCCAGAATATAATATAGTTGCTGCTGGAAGTCTATTAGGTGTTGCTCTTCATGAAAATATTTCTTTTCCAGTTGGGAAAGTAGATTTTCTTGATTTGTATCCTTTATCATTTATGGAATTTCTTGATGCAATAGGAGAAAGTAATTTTATAGAATTACTAAATAATCCAAAATCACCAAATATAAAAGTTTTTAAAGAAAAGTATATTGAATGGTTAAAGAAATATTATTACATAGGCGGTATGCCGGAAGTAGTTAGTACATTAATTGAAACAAACGATTTTCAAAAAATTCGTAAAGTTCAGGAAAATATTTTAGATGCATATACAAGAGATTTTTCAAAACACATATCTTCTACAGGTAAATTAAAAATTGATTTGCTTTGGGAATCCATTCCAAGCCAACTTACTCAAGAAAGCAAAAAGTTTGTTTATAAAAAAATGAAACCGGGGGCGAGGGCGGATGAGTTTGAAGAAGCATTATCCTGGCTTGTAAATTGTGGACTTGTTTATAAAATTAATCGAATAACAAAACCTGCTTTACCAATTAAGGCTTATGAAGATACAAAGGCTTTTAAACTTTTTATTTTGGATGTTGGTTTGCTATGTGCATTGAGTAAACTTCCGGCAAGAACTTTAATTGAAGGAGATAAAATTTTTACAGAATTTAATGGTGCACTGGCAGAGCAATATGTTTTACAACAACTAAAAGTTCTTGAAGATATGGAGGTTGCATATTGGATAAGTAAATCCGGTAATGCAGAAATTGATTTTGTAATTCAAACAGACGGTTATGTAATTCCTGTTGAAGTGAAGGCCAATACAAATCTACAAGCCAAAAGCCTTAAGGTTTATCGTGAAAAATTTGAACCCGAAATAAGTATAAGAACTTCACTTGCGGATTTTGAAATAAACAATGGGCTTTATAATATTCCGTTGTATATGGCAAGTAGGTTTGATGAAATATTAAAGGATGGTAGATGATGGGTGAACATTTGACCGAAGAAGAAGTTAGAGAAACAGCCGATAAATATTAGGTTTTACAAAGATAAAAAATGTACAATGCGGTGTTGGACAAATAACAACTTTTAATCAGTTGGGTATAAAAGGGGAGGGTAAGGATAAGAAACCGGACGGGTGGTATTTATCTAAAGACAAGGGTGCTATTGCTATTATTCTTGAAATAAAAAACAGTAACGAGGATATTGTTAAGAAAAATTGGATCAATGAAATAAAACAGAATTGTCAAATTGTAATGGATGCCGGGTATACGCATGTCATCGGCATACTTCACAATAGATATAAAACTTTAGGGTTTAAAAATAATATTCCTATTGATGTTACCAATGAACTTCAAGATAAAGAATATTATTTTAAATTTTTTACGGAAGAATGTATTGATAAAGAACGTATTTACACTTTAACAGCGCGTATTAATAACTGTTTACATTTAAAAGAGGGAGAATAATAGGAAGATAAAGTCCAGGTGTGAGCGGTTTGAGAATTTTTTATTCACAATTATTCCGACTTTAAAATCCAATAAAATCAAGCATGTCGGCGAAAAATCTCAAACCGGCTGTTTTTCTCAAAGCGGACGAGAAAATAATAGTAAACTCTGATATAAGTACCTAAAAAAGACCTGCTAAACAGGTCTTTTTTATCTGGGGCGGAAGGATTCGAACCTCCGAATGCCTGGACCAAAACCAGGTGCCTTACCACTTGGCGACGCCCCAATATGAGCCACGTTTATAATTGTATTTGCTGAAAATTGATTGTCAATATTCAGCATTGAATAAAGGGGCTGTTTTCTACGGCATTAATGATTTTTATATCGGGCGGTAACAAATTTCTAAACACATCCAAAATCATTATTTCGCTCTCAAAATGTCCGATATCAAAGATTACAACAGGTGAGTCCAGTGCTGTATGGAATTTTAAATCACCGGTTACAAAAGCATCTGCCCCGTTTTCATAAGCTTCCCGAATAAATTCAGAGCCGCTTCCGGCGCAGAATGCAATATTTTTAACCTCATTTACGCCTGAATTATTTACATAACGCAGCTTAGGCGAAACTGTTTTAAGAATGTCAATAAAATTTTTAATAGCAACAGGTTCATCAAAACTTACAAGCCTTGTAAAATCTCCGATATTTTTTGTTTTGGTTAGTCCAAGCGCGCTTATTAATTTGTCCGTTGTCCCGCCCTTAGTCCTGTCCATATTGGTATGCGCACAATAGATATCTATATCTTTATAATAACAAGGGACAAAAAATAACGGGTGATGAGAGATTATCATATCGCAGTTTTGCGATTTTGCCTGACGTAAAACATCTTCAGTAACAGTAAGCGCAAGCAAAACCTTTTGAATATCAATATTTTTAGTTTCCACAAGCCAGCCTGAACAATCCCAGTTTTCTGCCAATTCTAAAGGTGCAAAATTTTCAATTCTTTTGACAATTTCGTATTTATCCATAAATTTCCTTAAAAATTTGTTTTGCAATTGTCATTTTATCTGCTCTTTCAAGTTTTTTCATTCCGCCGTTTTTATCTAAAATTGTAACTTCATTATAATCACTTGAAAAGCCGATATCTTTTCTTGAAATATCATTTGCAATCAAAAAATCACAGCCTTTTTTGTTTATTTTTTCCTTTGCGTTTTCAATTAAATTTTCGCTTTCGGCGCAAAAGCCAACAATCAGAGGGCCCCCCACCCGGAAATCAGATAGATTTCCACCCTCCCTCAAGGGGAGGGTATTTTTTAAATTGCATAAACTTTTCAAAATATCCGGATTTTTTACAAGTGTCAGAGTAATTTCATCATCAGAAGTCTTTTTTATTTTTTGCGGGCAAATTTCTTTAACTCTGTAATCTGCAACAGCAGCAGCCATAATAATACAGTCGGAATTTTCAAATTCTTTTTCTACAGCAGTTTTCATATCAAGAGCTGATTTAACTTTTATGACATTGTATTTTCTTGAAACATCTTTTGGCGTAATCAGAGTAACTTCTGCACCGAGATTTTTGGCAGTATCAGCAAGCGCAAGCCCCATTTTACCAGAAGAATAGTTAGAAATATATCTCACAGGGTCAATATCTTCTATTGTGCCGCCTGATGTTACAACAATTTTTTTACCACTTAAGGGTTTGTATGTTAAAATTTCAACTGTTTTATCAAAAATTTTTTCAAGCGAACAAAGCCTCCCCTTGCCTTCATAACCGCAGGCAAGATAACCGCTTTCAGGCTCAAGAATTTCATAATGAAGTTTATGTAGGTTTTCCTGCAAAATAGGATTTTCCCACATGTTACAGTTCATTGCAGGGGCTATAATAACTGGTTTTGTGAATGCACAGGCAATGGAAGTTAAAAGGTTATCGCAAATTCCCTGAGCAATTTTTGAAATAGTATTTGCACTCGCAGGAGCAATCACCATAATATCAGCCTGATCTGCGTAAGAAATATGCTCAGGTTTAAAGTTTTTTACGTCAAATTCTTCTACCGCAACTTCATTTTGGCTTAAATTTTGCAGTGTAAGTTTGGTAACAAAATTCAAGGCATTTGGGGTACAAACTACAAGGACATTCGCGTTTGCCCGTTTATACATTCTGATAAGCTCGCAAATTTTGTAAGCTGCAATTCCGCCTGTTATACCGACTAGAATTGTATTTCCGCTCAACATTTTTTCTGTTCCTCTGATATTATCATTTCAAGTTCACAAACAGCTCTTTTTAAATCATCATTTACTATTTTGTAATCAAAATTTTCTGCACGCGCCAATTCTTCTTTTACAGCTTCAAGACGTTTTTGAATTGCACTTTCATCTTCTGTATGGCGTCCTCTCAAACGGTTTTCAAGAGCCTCTAAAGACGGCGGACATATAAATATCAAAACTGCTTCCGGCATCTGTTTTTTCACCTGTAATGCGCCTTGAGTATCAATTTCAAGAATAATATTTTTGCCATCAGCCAGACATTGATTTATAAACTTTTTCTTTGTGCCGTAAAAATTCCCTGCAAATTCTGCCCATTCAAGAAATTTGTCATTGTCAATACAATTTTTAAAATCATCTTTTGTCATAAAAAAGTAATTCACGCCGTCAATTTCGCCTTCCCTTGGAGCACGTGTTGTGCAGGAAATTGACAGCATAAAGTCAGGATTTTGTTTTAAAAATTCCTTTAATACAGTTCCCTTGCCGACACCTGATGATCCTGAAATTACATATAATTTTTTATTCATAGATAAATTATACAATAAATATTTTAAATTAAACTTTTAAATTATGTATATAATTTTGCAAGAATATTTACTGAAAAAATAAAAAGTACAAATATAATTAATATAAGTGAAATTCCTTTAAAAACTCTGTAATTTATAGTTTTTCCCGTAGAAAAAAGCATTAAAAATAAGGGCATCACTGGTATTAAATAGCGTCCCTGAAAATTTTTTATAGTGCCATACTCTGAAGTTGAAAATAACAGATAACACACGAGAATTGTAATAATTACACAACTAAAATAACATATTCCATACAAAATTTTATTCCTGATAAGCAGATATTCAGAAATACATTCTTTTTTGTCCTTAAATATTGCACCTGTAAAAAGAACAATATAGTACAGGAATATGAAATAAATAGAAATAAACCGGTTTTGCCAGCTAAAAGCCCCTATTGCCTGGCCGATAGCAGGCAGTCCTGAATACTCGAATATACTGAAAACAGATTTAAAAAATAAATCAGGCTGAAAAATCATTGTATGAATCATAAATCCAACAGGTTTTATATCAGGATTTAAGCTGCTTAAACCCGTATAGATATAACGATTATACAAAGTATTCAAAAGTGTATATACAAAAAATACGAGACAAGGAATGACTATATATTTTAATTTTTGTTTTGGATAAGAAAATTTTTTCTCCGGTATGAGTATCATTAATAAAATCAGCACAGCATAAGGGAATTTACAAACGGTAATATAAGAAATTAATAAAAGTGTAATGATTAAATCTTTTTTCGTTATATTTTGAATATTGCTGTTAAAAGCAAGATTAAACACGTATGCGGTATATAAAAAACAGCCATTTCTTTACAGGGGTAATTTTTATTGCAAAATAAGTTAAACCCATATAAGTCAACAATGACGATAACCTTAAAATATACATCATTACAAGCGGATTGACATTAAATAATTTCAGGAAAAATAAAATAACAACTCCCGGCATATAAGAAAAAACAGGATATGTAGGAACAAAATAAAAATGAACACTTTTTTCATTTTTATTTAAAGGTAATTTTAAAAATGATTTTATATCATCAGAATTTGCCTTGATATTGCGATCGAACGGCATTGGTCCGTATTCTGTTATTATATGCAGCAAGCTATCCGGCAAATATGTAACGGCAAAAGTTTTTCCTGTTTGCGGCAGAGTCAGTTTTTGAAAATTTATTGAGCCTTCCGTAAAATTATACATCTTTGCCATATGTGAATTTTCATCGGATACCATAAAAGGAGGAGTTATTAATGTAAATAGAATTCCAAACAACAAACATATTACTAAAAATAAATTTTCAGTTTTTTTTATACATTTCAAAAAATTTGCCACTAAAAATTAATCCTTTTCTTTTTCATATTATAATAATTATATAATGAATATGAAAATACTTTATGGTTTTATAAAAAAAATAAACAGTACAAAGAAAAGAAGCGAATTAATAAACATTTTAAATGAACAAATAATGGAAATAACGAATGCATCAGCCTGCTGGTGCGGGCTGGTTAATTTTGCAACAAATCAAATTGATATAAAAAAACAAATAATAAGCGATAACCTTAAAAGGAACAAACAGCTTGCTGCGGATTTTAAAAAACTCAAACAAACCCTTCTTGATTTTTATAACAGTTTTGAAATAGAAGATTTAAATGATTTTATATTATTTGCATCGAAAAAAAATAAAATCATTAAACCTCTATCCTATAAAAGTAATATTGCGGGCTATATTATAATATTCGGCGACAGTCAAAATTTTAACAAAAAATTTATAAATCTTGTAAATGTGTTAATTGAATATGTTAATATAAAATTGGAAATTATTTCTCTCTATGATGAAAGAAAAAAAAGCGTAAAGGAAAGAACCGAGTTTCTTGCAAGCGTTTCCCATGAATTCAAAACACCGTTGAATTCAATAATAGGTTTTTCGGGACTTTTAGCTGAGAAATTCCGCGGAACGGAAAGTGAAAAATATCTTAATAACATTTCACAAAGTTCATTATATCTTATGAGTCTTATTCAAAATGTTCTTGACTTTTCAAGAAGCGAATATAAGCCGATAGAACTCAAAAAAGAAAAAGTAAGGACTAAAAAAGTTATAAACGATATTATATGGAGCTTCAATGAAATGCGAAAGGAAAAAAATATTGATATAAATTACACTCTTTCCGATGTAATTATCAACGCAGATCTGATTAGATTTAAACAGCTTGTTTATAATTTAATTTCAAACGCTCTGAAATTCAGTAAAGAAAACAGTTCTATCTCAATACTTACGTATGTCAGCAGAAAACAGGAATTTATATTTGAAATCAAAGATACCGGTGATGGAATAAGCAAGAGAGATTTAACTAAAATATTTACATTCTTCACCCAGGTCAATAGAAACCAGCTTAAAAGACAGCAAGGCTCAGGTGTCGGACTTGCTCTGTGCCGTAAAATTTTGCAGGCGCATGGAGGAGAAATCTCTGTTAAATCAAAGCTTAATCATGGGAGTACCTTCTGGTTTAGAATTCCCGTAAAAAATTCTAATGATGATTTTTCTCATCAACCATAAGCACAGAACAGATAGATATGCATATTAATGCCGAGAAAATCCAGAATATAATAGCTCCGTTCCAGCCGAATTTGTCAACCATAAATCCTGTTCCTGTTGCGGATAATACAGCTCCTATATAGCCAAATGTCCCGGTAAATCCGGTGGCAGCAGATGCCACTTTTTTAGAACTTGATTCAACTGCGCACAAGCCGCCTATCATCATCTGTGGACCGTATGTAAATGCTCCGAGAAGTCCTATGAGAATAAAATCTATTGTACTTATTGTATTAAATTTTAATAATACAAGACAAATAACAACACCGATTAAGTAAATAAGATTAACAGGCGCTCTTTTGCCTTTAAAAACTTTATCGGAAATCAAACCTGCACAAATAGTTCCGGCGATGCCGACAAGAGGAAGTGAACTCAATTTCATTGCTGCAAGTTCAAGAGAATTGTGCTTTGCCTCGCTCAAATATTTTATCATCCAGTCTTCTGCGCCAAATCTTATTATGTAAACAAAAATATAAGCTATCGCAAGAAGCCAGATTGTTTTGTTATATAAGATATTCTGCTTAAATATTTCTACGTAAGACCTGTTATCTTCATCACAGTCTGCTTTTTTAGATACAGGTTCGTTATTATAAGTTTCAATATCCGGTAAACCTAGAGACTGCGGTCTGTCTCTTAACCTGTTATAAAGCCATATTGCAACGATAATTGCAAGAGCTCCCGGGAAGAAAAAAGCCATTTTCCACCCGAAATGTGCAACCAGAAATCCGGAAATTATAACACTTAAGAAAGTCCCGGTCTGATGAGAACAAGACCACAATGACCATTTAGTACCTCTTTCGGAATTTGAATACCAGTAGGTTAAACTTTTTGCAACAGCAGGAAATCCGGCAGACTGAAACCAGCCGGATGCTCCCCAGAAAAATACAAAAAGCCACAATAAAATTGTATTTGTCGGGAGTCCGAAAAATGATGCATGGCCAGGTGTAATGAATACAGCAGACAGTCCGAAACAAATATTGGCAATGGCTGTCATAATTAAAGCAGTAGGTAAAAATTTGCGTACATCAGATCCGTCAGCCAAAACGCCATTTACAAATTTTCCGATGCCGTATGTCAAGTACAAAGAACTTCCCAAAATACCCAGCTCTGTATTTGTATACCCGTATTCTGCACTCAAACCGGGCAGGGCAACTGCAATATTTTTTTTGCAAAGGTAAAATACCGTATATCCTATAAAGCATGCATAAAAAATTCTCCATCTCCAGTGAGCATACATGCTTTTTACCTGCTCTTTGTCCTGAATAGTTTCTTTTACAGGAGGCTCTTTAAAAAAATTTGCTAAAGTATTTAACATAATTATTTTCCTGCTTTTATAACCTGAATATTTCTTGTTTCGGTAATTTCATGGCGTGCATCTTTTATAATTTCTCTTTTTTCTTCATCCAGCCTGCACCCGCCGACTAATCTGTCAATAAAACCTGTGTTTAATTTGACGGCTTTATCAAATGCCCCGACTTCTTCAAGAACATCTTTTATCTGGTGTAAATCATATCCAAAAGATTGTTTTGAATTATAAACAAGAGTTTCGCCTGATTGGGAAATAATCGGTTCGCCGCCCTGTTCAAAGTAAAGTTTAAACACTGATTTCAAATCTTGTAATTCCGACTGCAAAGTGGTAACTGTCTGCTGAATTCTCAAAAATCTTTCAAACAAATATTCAACATTATCAAGCTGTTTAACTTCCCAGTCATATTTTTGAAGATATAATTTTTTTAATTTCGGATAAGCAAGCGCAAGCCCCATGGTATCAGCCATTGCGCGGTGATGATTTTTTAAGTCGACTTTAAATTTATCAGTCAATGCTTCAAGTCCATGAGACGGCAAATCCGGATATACTTCCTTAAACATTTGTTGTGAATCAATCCTGGGGTTATTTAATTCTTTGCCTGTTGTTCTAAGGCTTGCTTCATTCAAAAAAGAATAATCAAAAATACAATTATGTGCAACAATAGGATATTCACCGATAAATTCAAGGATTTTCGGCATTGCTTCAGCTTCTGTCGGTGCATCTGCAACCATTTCCTGAGTAATACCATGTATTGCCATGCTCGATTTTCTAATATGCTGTTCGGGATTAATCAATGTCTGGTATTCATCTTTTATTTTGCCGTTTTCAAGTCTCACCGCGGCAAATTCAACCATTTTTTCTTTTGTATAATCCAAACCTGTTGTTTCTGTATCAAGAACTATTTCTACTATCTTTTTCCTTGCCATAATCCTATCCTATAGTATTCTGACAAGATAATAGCACAAAAAAAAATTCTGTGATAGAATAAAAAAAAGAACAGAAGTCAGGATGTCAAGCTGATTACAAAATTAACACCTCCTGACCTGTGTACATTAAAATATAAGTAAAAGGAGATATATAATGTCAAATGCAGCTGATATTAATGATGCAACTTTTGAACAGGAAGTATTAAATTCTCAACAGCCTGTTGTAGTAGATTTTTGGGCTCCCTGGTGCGGACCATGCAGAAAATTAGGCCCTGTGCTGGATGAAATAGCCCAGGAATTTGCAGGAAAAGTTAAATTTGTAAAGGTTAATACCGATGAAAATCTTAAAACAGCTCAGGATTATTCAATCAGCGGACTTCCGAGCCTTCTGGTTTTCAAAAACGGCAAAGCACTTGAAAGATTGGTAGGTTTGATGCCAAAATCTACTATTATTTCAAATATTGAAAAGCATTTATAATTTATACGAAAATTGTTACAATTGTAAACTCTGTAAAACACCTGTTTTACGGAGTTTTTAGCTGTTTATAATGATTTAAAACAGTTATTTATTAAAGTTATCCGCTTATTTTTCCGTTAAATACATAAAAAGGAAAAAGGATAACAATGCGAGTCGACGGCGTACCTAACAAATATGAAATATTTCAGGATTTTTACCTTATAGCTAATGGTGAACCAATCAGCTATACAGAAGCACTGCGCCTTTTTTACCAGATGGATGATGAGCAAAAAACCAGGTTTGAAAAATATTACAAAGATGAAACAGGATATGAAATCATTAGTGCTAGCGGTTATGACATTCCGGGGGATGTAGAACTGACAAGAGATCCTTCTAATCCCGATGAACTTCTTGTAGTAGGGACAAAAACGGTTAAGAAAAAAGAAAAACAGCCGGACGGCACTATTAAATATGTTGATAAAACATATAATATTTATACATCTAATTTAGCTGCAATTAACAAATTAAATCTTGAGATGCAGTATAGTATTGAAGCTTACGCTAAGAAAAGCGGTAAAATTCTTGATCCTGTGTGGTCAGGCTACTCTGCACAGGAAATAATACAGATGCAGCAAAATGGTGTTGATATTCCGCAGGACATAATTGATATTGCAAATACTATTATGCAAAGCCAGGGCTCAAACCTTGAAAATTCCGCAGAAGTCGATGAAGGCGACAGTGAGACCGTTACCGAAAAGACACCTTATCTTGATCTTATTCCAAAAGTAAAAAATAAAATAGAAAAATGTAATGAAAATAATGAAAAATTAAGTGCAGAACTTGACAAACTTCTGCCTGAAACAAAAAATGAACAACAGAATTTTCAGGATAAAATTAAGGATCAGAAAAAAGCGCTTGAAGAATATGAAAAACAGCTGAAAGAATGGAGAGCATTACAGGATAAAGTTAACAACGGAGAAGTTTTATCTGATACAGAGGCAAGCCGTTATGCCGAATTAACCGGAATGCTTGAAGATAAAAAAGGCCAAAATTCAGATGAAATGATATTTGACAAAAATGAAATCGCGAAATCATTAAATCAAATTAATATTCTTGCAGTATTAGGCGAGGATTTAGGCGATGAAACAATATACCTCGGTGATATGCTGGCAGATTATACTTCCCAGTCGAATTACAAAAGAACATACCAGACTGTTTCACAAAAATTAGGTTTTATAGGCTCGATTCTTTCAATGGCAGAAGGTAAAACACTTGCAAAAGAAGCAAACAAAACAGGAAATGATACCCAGGAATATTCCGGAGAAACAGTCGATTCAGTTAAAAGTATTGCATCGACAATCGGTGTTGAAAACAGCGTATTGTCCGCAACAGAATTACAAAGTACACAGACTGCAGAAGCTCCTGAGCAAGCTGGTCCGGAAGATGAACAACCTGTAAATCCTGCAAATAGTGAAGAAAATCAGGATGAAACTGCTGCTGCAAAAGAAAATGATACAGAAGAAGACGATTTTATATTAAACGATGAAAGCGTTCAACAACTTACAGAAGAAGCTGGCGTAATTAATTCTGATTTGCAAAGACAAATTCAACAAGCATTAGCTTCAATCAGTACTGCCCAAAGTCATAAAGATTTTGCACAAACAGCTGAGAAAAAAGCAGATGAGCTTATAAAAGCCTATAATAAAGAAGAAGAAGCAAGACAGCAAAGAATTAAAGAACTTGAAGATGAAAATAAGAACGCTAAAAAAGATCTTGAAAGTTTAACAGGTAAATCATCAGAGGAGATTGATAGTGAGATTTCAAGCAGCAATCCTGAAGATGAAAAAATAGACGAAGCTACAAGAAGCAAAATTACTGAAAAGAAAAAAATAATAAGCGATAATCAAATTGAAATACAAGCTATAAACGAAGAAACAGAAGCTGCTAAAAAAGAATTCCAAATTCAGACAGCAAAAGAAAAGTCAACATTAGATAAATCAATTCCCGAAGAAATTACGGCACTTGATGAAAATAATGAATATAAAAATTCATTAATCCCTGAATATTCGGCACAGCTTGATTTTACGAATAATTCAGGAATAACTCTTTCGCGTATAGGTGCTTTCTTTGTAGAAATGGCACTGAAACAATTCATACTTTCAGGACATTCAAGATGGCTTTATACTAAGGGGATTAAAAGTATAGAAACCGGCAAACAAGCTCAACGTGAAGCCGCAAAACCTTACAAAAATCAGGCTGAAAAATCTACAAATGAAGCATTTACCAATATATCTGATGCATTATCAAGTCTTAATTCTGTGGATACAAAGATTGTTGCTATAACCGGAGAAGATTCAGCGCTTTCAACTGCATCTTCTGAAAATACAAATAGTGCAGAAAACAACTCAGGTACCCAGCAGCCTCAGCAAAATTCACAAGATACAGCAAAAGCGCAAGCTTCTGCCTCGCAAGCACAAGCTACTCCAAAGACCGCAAATGATGCACAACCTGCCGGGGTACAAACCGGAGCCGCAGCATCTGTTGAAAATGCCAATAATCCTATTAATAGTCAGCAAGCTAAAGAAGGCTCAACCAAGCAAACAAATCCGACAAATTCAACGCCGGAAAACGAAATTGATGGTGCTGTGGAGGAAGCTGCTCAGCCAAACACTGCGTTATCTTCTACATCTTCAAAATCAGATGACCCTAAACAACAGGCCGAAGAAGAAGCTGAAAAAGCTGATGAAAAAACTGCAGATAAGTCGCAAAAAGAAGTAGATACAATCGACGCAAGCGCAAATAAAGACGCAAAAGATTCAAAGGACATCAAAAAAGAAACAGAAAAAACAAAAAAAGAGCTTGAAAAAGATGCAAAAAAATTACAAAAACAAATACAGCAGGAACAAAAAGAAGCAGAACAATTAACCAAAGAATCAGAAGAAGCCGCAAAAAAACAGGAAGAAATGCTGGCTGAATATCAAGCTTTGGTTACGGAAAACGAAACACTTGCAGCAGAAGATGCAAGTAAAAAACAACAAAATTCTCAGCCGCAAAATAATAATTCTCAGGGCGGTCAGCTTGGCAGTTCGTCATTTTCAATAGCTAATCAGGGGGATAATTCTGATAGAATTAACAGCAATAATGAAAGACTTAATGCACTAAGCGCACTGTTTCAAATTTCCGGAAACACAATAGTCAGAAATAACACTAAACTTGTTAATATAGAAAAAAGTGTTACAAAGAAACAAAAAACATTTGAAAAAACAAATAAAGCAATTACCAAAAAAGTTAAACAAGAACAAAAAGACGAAAAAGAAAAACAGGAAAAACTGCAAAAACAATTAGGTGCAGTCGGCATTGCCGAAAACGTATTTTCTATAACTACCTCAACAGGTGTTATAATGAATAAAATCGGTACAGGAATGATAGCAAGCGGTACTGCAATGCTCAGCAACCCGTTTACTGCCGCAGCAGGTGCTGCTCTAATTTCAAGCGGAACTCCTATTCAAACAACAGGTATCACGTTAACAACCGTAGGTACATACGGAACCGTTGCATGCGGGGTTACAAAAGCTGCAATAAATATTGCAAATGGTAATCTTGCGGCAGGTTTGATGTCGTTGGGTCAAACAGCGCTTTCTGCCGTAACAACTATGTCCGGAACGCAGGGAGCTGTAAGCAGTACATTAACTGCAGTAAGCGCAGGTATGAATATCGTATCATCCGGAGCTTCAATGGTTAATAATGTCAGAGCTGTTCAGGGCAAAGAAGCAAGCGGTGTTTTTAGCAAAATTTCAACAATTGCAGGTGCCGCTTCATCTCTGACTACTTCTGCTTCAACAATTGCAGATTTGGGTAATACAGGAGCTTCCGCATTTGGCAAATCCATGCAGATAGCAGGAGTAGCCGGAAGCGCCTTATCTACAACAAGTCAGATTATGACAGAATTCGGGGCAGAAGGAAATGTTGCAAATATTTTAGGCATGGTCGGAGGAGCAATAAGCACAATTTCTGCTGTCGGACAGCTTGCAGCCAAAAAAGCTGACAACAATGCAGAAAATGAAAAAGAAGACAAAACAGAAGATAAAAAAGAAACAGACAAAAAAGATTCAACAGAAAAAACATCCAAAGAAGAACGCAGAGAACAAAAAGCTCAGGAAAAAGAAGAATTAAAAGAAGCAAAAGCCGCAAGAAAAGCTCAAAAAGAAGCTTCTAAAGGACTTGATAAAGAACTGAAAGAAAATATGAGAGAAAACGGAGCTTCAAAAGAATATGCAAATATGGATGATGCAACACTGGATACGGAACTTGCTGCCGCACAACAGGCCGGAAACAATGACCAGATTGCAAAACTTTCTGCAGAAAAACAGCAGCGTGCTGACTACAAAGACAAAATGGCAAAAATAGAAGCATCATCTGAAAGAAAACAGAAAAATTTATCAAATATAATTTCTGCTGTTTCAGGTGCTGCTAATACAGGCACACAATTGTTAAGCATGAATCAAAACAAACCTCAGAGCCAGAAGAAAAAAGCTGCACCTCCGGGACGATTAACTGAACGTGCAAAAAAGATTATTGCAAAACATAAAATGCGTGTAGCATCACTATCAGCTATGGCATAAAAACAGGATTAAGCAATTTAACTTAATCCTGTTTTTTATAAAATTTTTATTTTATTTTATTTCAAGATCTGTTATGTAAAGTAACTGAATTTCACCTGCATTAAGAGTTGTCTTAAATGCTCCTTTTTCGCTAATAGGAATATTTTCAATTTTTACAGGCAAGACGATATTTTTAGTTTCCAGTTTGGGCACATAAACAACAGTGTCAACATTGTTTCTGAAATTTAAATTCCCTATAACAACCACACTTTTGCCTCCGTAACTGACAGCATAAGCAAAAGATGCGGGAGCAGTGCTTTTTAATGGAATAAACTGCCCGTTATTAATTATTTTAGAAAATTCACGTTTTAACTGATTTGCAAATATAAAAGAACTTAAAAGTTTCTCTGATTTCCCGCCCGGTTGTCTTGAAAAGTTAAATATATCAATTTTCCCGCGGTGTACAAAGTAATAGTCATCGTCGGTAAAAGTTTTGAAGGCTTCTTTATTTGCCCACATATAGATATAATTATCTCCGGTGTCAAATCCGTCTACGAAATATGAGTTTACAGGCAGCGTAGCATTCAGCCATATAATCATTTCGCTAAATTTGTCTCCGTTAATAAGTATAGGGCTCATTTCATCATGAGTTGTAAAACTTCCTATAACGGCTTTGGGTTCTGTATATTTTTTCAGGTTTGCATTTGTTGCAATAATTTGGTTTGTAAGCTCTCTGCCTGTTTTATAATTCTTCAGGTTAAAGAAGCTTCCGTAATAGCCGTCAAATCCTGCTTCCAGCAATTTGTCGTAAGGTGTGAATACAGCATATTCAGAAACCGGTGTTGTCCAGCTTTCAGAAGCTTCTGCAAGCCACATAAACTGATGATCTTTAGTTCTTGAATATGCTATCAGATCTTTCCAGAACTTCGCCGGTTTTAAAGTTGCGACATCTGCTCTTATACCATCGGCACCGAGAGATATAACCATATCGACAAATTCTTTATAAAGATTATAAACGTCTTTATTTACAGCGTTTTCACTTCCGGCATTGAAAAGTCTTACATCTGTCCAGTCAGCAGGAATTACAGGCTGGCCTGATTTGTCTTTAATAAACAATTCAGGTCTTTGCATATACAAATCATAAGAACCGCATGATGGTAAATCAATGATTACACGTATATGGCGTTTATGGGCTTCATCAATAAATTTTCTTGCCTGATCATTAATTGATAAAGCGCTGTTTTTGCTTGCAAGCTGCGGGTTTAATGTATTAAATGATGAAGCCGCATATAAAGAGCCTGCTGTGCCTAATGCTTTTGTTTTTCCTACAGGCGTAATCGGCATTACATGAATTGTATTAATTCCCTTACTTGCTAATTCACTTAGTTTAGGGATTGCATTAAGGAATGTTCCGCTTTCTTCTGCTTCATCAAAATCTATGATACCGTTTTTATTGGTATCCTGAGCACCGAAAGTCCTCAAATTAATTTCGTATATAATAGAAGAATTGCTTGTAAACAGTCTTCTCAAATCATTTACCCAAACATCGGCACTGAATGCATACTGCCCTGCAAATAGAATAACAGCAAGAGTTATAAAAAATTTTTTCATCAAATTCATACATATCCCCCTTCTTGATACTGACAATATACTATCAAACAATTCTGTTTTTTGCAAATTTTATATTTTTATATATAATTTGATTATATGAAAAAGTATTCTATAGGAATTGATCTGGGCGGAACAAAAATTCTTACAGCGCTTGTAAACAGAGAGACCGGCGAAGTTATTGAGCATGTAAAAAAGAAGACAAAAAAAGAAAAAGGCCCGCAAAATATTATAAAAAAGATGCTTGAAAGTATTGAAGAACTTTTCGCTTCAAGCGGAAAAAAGTTTGATGAAATAAGCTCTATAGGAGTGGGAGCAGCAGGGCAGATTGACAGAGAAAATGGTGTTATAATTGCAGCCCCGAATCTTGATTGTTATGATTTAAACTTGAAAAAAATTATATTTGAACAGTTTAATATCCCTGTATTTGTTGGTAATGATGTTGAAATAGCCGCAATAGGCGAGCAAAAATTCGGCGCCGGTAAAGGTTGTAACGACTTTGTATGCGTATTTGTCGGAACAGGGGTTGGCTCTTCAATTATAAAAAACGGAAGAATTATTTACGGAGCTACAGGAACAGCAGGAGAAATAGGGCATATTATAGTAGATTTGAACGGACGCCAGTGCGCCTGCGGTGCCCATGGATGTCTTGAAGCTTATGCATCACGCTCTGCAATCGAAAAAAGAATAGAAGGAGCATTGAAAAAGGGCAGAAAATCTTGTATTCTTGATTATCTTGAACCAGGCAAGGCCATAACTTCAAGTATGATACATAAATCTGTTGAAAGAGAAGACGAGCTTGTAGTACAATGTGTTACAGAAGCTTCAGAATATCTGTCTGGCGGACTTGCAAGTATCATAAATTTTGTTAATCCGGAATTAATAATACTTGGCGGCGGCTTGATTGAAGCTGTCGATTATTTTTATCAAAAAACTATTAAAAAAGCCAGAGCAAAATGTTTACCTGTTCCTGCAGAAAAAATTCAATTTAAAAAAGCGCAGCTGGGAGATTTTTCCGGTGTAACAGGTGCTGCATTTTTAGAGGACAGGGGATTTTAAATGACAAAGAAAATTATGCTTGTAAGATTATCTTCACTCGGCGATGTTATATTTAACATTCCGCTGGCTAATGTTTTGACGGATAACGGTTATGAAGTTACTTGGCTTGTATCAGAAAAAGGTATAGATATTGTAAAAGATAACCCTGCTGTAAAAAATGCTGTTTTAATCCCTTTGCAAAGATGGAAAAGAGAAGGTTTTTCCATAAAAAATATGATTGAATTTTTCAGACTGATAAAACGTCTGAGAGATGAACATTTTGATGTTGCAATTGACACGCAGATGATGTTTAAAAGTATGATATGGATGAGGCTGTGCAAAGCTAAACGAAGAATATGCTACAGTTATGGACGGGAATTTTCAAATCTTGGCGGAAATGAATTTATAACTCCTGCACCAAATCCGAATTGGCAGACACACGCTATCTTCAGGCATATGCAATATGCTGAATATCTTGGTCTTGAAGGTACGGATAGAGTGAAATTTACCCTTCCTGCGACAAGTCAGGAAACAAAAAATAAAGTAGATGAACTTTTGAAAGATGTTGATAATTCGAAACCGCTTGTTGTAATTTGTCCTGCAACGACCTGGAAGCTTAAACACTGGAATAGAGATAACTGGAAGGCTGTTGTTGAGGCAATAAAAGACAAATGTTCACTTGTTTTTACTGGAACTGCCGGTGATAAAGACTTAATATCATATATCAGCGGGGATAAATTTATTAATCTTGCCGGTCTTACAAATATAAAAGATTTAATAGAAATTTTTTCACGTGCCGTACTTGTTATGGCTCCGGATTCTGGCAGTGCCCATCTTGCAAGGGCTACTGAAATACCTGCTGTTATTTCAATATTCTGCTGTACACCCCCAACATTTTACGGACCTTTTGGTGATGACAAAAAGTATTTTGCTTTGAACGGAAATCTAAAATGTCAGCCTTGTCATACGCGAAAATGTCCGTTAGAAGGCAAGGATGCAGAACAGTGTGTAAATTATCCGAAACCTGAAGAAATTATAAATATTGTAAACAACATATTACAAAACTCAAAACATAGTGTATAATAAGTATATGAGTTTTTTCGATAACTTAAAAGACATATACAGAAAAGTCTCAGAGGTAGAAAATGCCGTTTACAACGGCAAGCAGGACTACCTTGAAATATACGAGCGCAACCTTCAGCTTGAAAAAGAAATAGAAGAACGTACAAGAGAACTTAATATCGCCAATAAAAGAATGCTTACACTCCAGCATATCTGGGATATGATGAATGCATCACGACCTTTGCAGAGCGTTCTGGAAACTATTGTTAACAATATTCAGGGAGAATTGGGGTATCTTCATTGCAATATTATAAAAAAATGCGAAGATGAAAAGGGGATTTATTTAACAGTTCTTGCCCAGTCAAATGATCCTTCAATAAAAAGAGTTGAAAAACTTATAAAAATACCTTTTCAGGCAAGAAAACTTGTTTACAATGATGAAAGCGTTTATGCAAAAGCGTCACGTGATAAAAGAATTATGCTTACTCTTGACATTGGCGGCACCCTGAAATCTGTTGCTCCGGATGTTGCTGATGACATAATTGATGAAATAGTTGACGGAAGTCCAAGCAAAGCCATAATTACTGTTCCACTATACACAAGAAATATTCATTACGGGTGGTTTAATGTTTTTTCTTCAAGAAAAGAGCTAACATCAGGTGAAACGGAATTCCTTACAATTTTTGCGCAGCAGATTGAAATGGCAATAACAATTGCTGGACTCTTTGAAGAAGTAAAAGCGCAGGCAGTAACAGACGGTCTCACAGGTCTTTATAACAGAAGATATTTTGAAGAATATTTGAAAAAAGAAGTAACACGTGCACTTCGCCAGCAGCAGCCTTTTAGTATAATAGGGCTTGATCTTGACCATTTAAAACAAATTAACGACAAATTCGGCCACGCATACGGAGACTTAGCCATAAAAACCGTTGCGGATGTTTTAAAAAAGAATGCGCGTTCAATAGATACGGCAGCAAGAATGGGCGGTGAGGAATTTAATGTTATTCTGCCCGGTGTTGATTCAAAAGGCGCTATGGTTGCTGCAGAAAGAATTCGAAAAACTTTAGAAGAACAACAGCTTGATACTATCGGGCATATTACTGCAAGTGTCGGTGTCGCAACATTTTTAGAGCATTCTGATAATATTGAAGATATTCTTGAATTAACCGATCAGGCAATGTATCAGTCAAAAAGAAACGGCAGAAATCAGGTTACTCTTGCAAAACCAATAGCGGAAACAAGCTGGCAGGAAATTGCAGTTAATACATTTATGGATATTTTGTCAAAACATAATATTCCTCTTGATAAAAATCTTGCTGAAGAACTTAAACAGAAACTGCAAAATCCTAAAGATGATATCCCAAAAGAAGCCCTTTATACTGTTGCAGATATGTTGACCAAAACTTATAATCCGCTTCATCATTCAGGGGTTGTGAAGTCAAAAGTTCTGCTTGCAGTAAGCCTTGCTAAGCGTTTTGATCTTTCTAAAGACGAGATTGACAAATTGAGAATTGCAATGCTTTTATATGATATCGGAAATATTATGCTGCCGCCTGAGCTTCTTCAAAAAACAGCTCCGCTTACAGAAGAAGAAAGAAATCATATAAAAGAACATCCTCTCATTGCATCAAGGGAAATTTTACAGCCGATAAGCTATATTCAGGATATTATTCCTATAATAGAACACCATCATGAAAACTGGGACGGAACAGGATACCCTTCAAAAATATCAAAAGAAGAAATTCCTATGACATCTCAAATTATTCTAATTGTAGATGCATATTTTGCCCTGACAGAACCCAGAACATATAGAGCAGAACTTACACCAAAACAAGCAATTGAAGTTATAAAGCAGGATTCGGGTAAAAAATGGAATTGTGCTCTTGTACAGGAATTTATTTCACTTATTGACCACGATATATAATGAACGAAAAATCTCTTATAAAACTTATTAAATCATCTTTGCAATCCTCTTATATAGGGGATGATTGCGCTTACCTGAAAGATTTAGGGATTGTAGTTACACAGGACAGTCTTGTTGAAGATGTGCATTTCAAAAGAGATTTAATAACTCCGTTTCAGCTTGGATATAAAACTGTTATGGTAAACATCAGCGATGTGTGCGCCTCAGGTGCGGAACCAAAATATTTAACAATTTCGCTTTCGTTGCCTGATACGGTGGATGAAAATTTTGTGAAAGAATTTTATGACGGAGCTAAAAACGCTGCAGAAGATGTAAAAATTGTTGGTGGAGATCTGACAGGAAGCGATAAAATTTATATTTCCGCATCCGCAATAGGTTCTGATACAGGCAGAAAAATTTCATCACGTTCAAATGCAAAGGACGGTTATAAAATAATAGTATCCGGAGAACATGGCTCAAGCGCTTACGGCTTAGCTCTTTTACTGAAAAATAATCTATCGCCGGATGAAAGATTTAATAACAAATTTGTAAATGCCCATCTTATGCCTGCTGCCCAAAGAGAATTTTCGCGTGAGATAGCGGAAAATATCAAAGATGATTACGCAATGATGGATACATCTGACGGTTTGGCAGATGCTCTGATGCAAATTGCACAGGCAAGCAGGGTTACAATAGATATTGAGACCTCTAAAATTTTGCATGACCCTATAGTTGATATGGATACAGTTTTATACGGCGGAGAAGATTATCAGCTTGTGGCAGCAGTTCCTAAATATATATTGAAAAATACAGATGCTTATACGATAATAGGAGATGTAAAAACAGGAAATGCAGGTCTCGTTATTGACGGCAAATCTTACACTGATATAGACAACAAACTATATAAACATTTTAAGGAGTAAAGAAAAATGAATTTTAAAGTAAACGCAATAATTCCTGCCGGAGGAACATCATCGCGTTTCGGAAATAAAAATAAGCTTCTTGAGAAGATAAATGATAAAGAGGTTATAAGTTACACTGTTGAAGCATTCGAAAAATCTGATGTTGATGAAATCATAATCTGCGCCAATCCGGCTATTATGGATGAATTACAAGAAATATTTAAAAACAGCGCCAAAATTAAAATTATTGAAGGCGGAGCAACACGTCAGCAGTCAGTTTTTAACGGGCTTCAAGCCTCAGAATGCGATTATGTGCTAATACATGACGGGGCGCGTCCTATGATTACGACTGATTTGATTAACCTTGCAAAAGAAGAAGTAATAACCAAAAAAGCACTTACTGTTGCAACAAAAACGATTGATACAATAAAAGAAGTATCTGACGGTAAAATTATCAGAACAATAGACCGTTCCAAACTTTATAACACACAAACCCCGCAGGCTTTTGAATACAATTTAATAAAAGAAGCACACCAAAAACTATACGGTCAAAATTTTACCGATGATGCCGGCATGCTTGAATATCTTGGTGAAACGGTTTATATACTGAACGGGAGTTACAAAAATATAAAAATTACAACGCAAAACGATATTGCTATTGCAAAAATTTATCTGAATATATAATTTTTCTCTGGCTAATTAATTCCGTAATCCACAATAACTTTTGCAAGAATTCCGTTGATAAATGAAGCGCTGTCATCTGTTGAATATTTTTTTGCAAGTTCTAATGCTTCGTCAACTACAACTTTCATCGGGGCATCTTTTATGTATAAAAGTTCTACAATTGCAATCCGCAAGATGTCTTTATCCATTTTAACAAGACGTCCTAGATCCCAATTTTTGGCATATTTTTGAATAATATCATCAACATCTTTATGATTTTTCTGGAAAAATTCTGCAATTTGAATTGCATAATTTTTTACATCGTTCTGTGAATCTAATGTTGTAAATTCTGCAATTTCAAGAGCCAGAACTGCTTTTTCCGCTATATCAATCATTTCGTTAATTCTTCCTGTCATATCAGATGTCATTGGAATTGGCACAGGAATATTTGCGGCACCTATAGGTCTTTTTAGATTAATTTCCGAATCAGCTTCATAATTCTCTATTTGATCTCTCATAGCAATCAGGGAACCAAGCGCTGTTTTTAATTCATCTTCGGCGCTGCTTGTCAAAATTCTTACTGATTTCAGAATTATATTTTGCAAATCTTCTCTTGAATAATTTGTTATTTTTTTATCAAATTGTGAAAATAATATAAATGCTAATTCTCTTGCTGCTCTGCGGGCCTGCATATTTTTTACCTCTTTTTGCTTAATGTTTACAAGCCTAATGCTAACATGAAAAATTTTTATCTACAATACAATTTTATTTAATGAATTTTCTAAAGCTGAGGTTTTTAATTTTAAATCGTGAAAATTTTCTTGAACTATTAAGCACATATTCTGGCAATCCTGTATTTTAAAGTCGGTATTTTCAAACAAAGCCAAATTGAGTGTTTTTAATAAGGTTTCAATTTTATCCATTCTGCATAAAATATCGCATAATTCATCGGAATATTTTCCGTTGTCCATTTCAAGCCTCCGAATAAAAATCTTTTATATTTATATTTTATACATAAATCTTTTAAATAATATTAATAATATTTATTGAAAACAGGTTTATTTTTTCTAAAAAAAGAAGTCCCCTTAAAAGGGGACAAAATTTCACACTTAACCTACTGATTTTCTACCGTTTTCTTTCTGCCAAATATGAGGAATCATTATACATAAATCTTTTTTTATGCTGCTTTTTTAGCTGCAGATTCTTTTTTTAGATATTGTTCTGGTTCATAACCGGCTTTTTCAAGCGCTTTTGCTAATTCAAGATAATCTTTGCCGTAATAATTTTTACCGTTAATTCTTACGACAAATTTACCGTTTTCATATTTAACTTTTTCTGATATTTGAGCTTTATCATCGCCTAAGATTTCTCTCATATCATTTATGAATTGAGTTTTTTGTTCTTCGATTTTTTTAGCTTCTTTTTGTTCTTTTTCAGCTTTTTTAGCATCTGCTTTTGCTTTTTCCTGTGCTTTTTTAGCTTCGGCATCAGCTTTAGCTTTATCTGCTTTTTCGGTTTTTACATCTTTTTCAGCTTGCTTAGCTTCGGCTTTTGTTACTTCTTCACAAATTTTTTGTACAGCATTTTGAATAGCTGATTGATTTACAAAAGTGTCATCAAGTTCATCATAGCAAACTGCAAATTGTCCTGCGAGGTTGTTTTTTACGCCTAATTCCTGAGCTTTTTCATCGAGAGCTACAACGATGTTCCAGATAATATCCATATTATTTTTAGGATTTTCAATTTTTACATGACCGTTTTTAGGTTTGTGTAATGACGGATTCCAGAACATTTCTTCATCAAACAGAGTTTCAATCAGGTTTGCATCACCGGTGCTTGGCTGATACTGTTCCTGCCAGGTATTAAGCACTGTTGTTACGTTGTCTTTATTTATTTTGTTAGTACCTTTTTTGATTGTGCCGTAATTTGTTCCTGTGCAGCCAATTGAACCGTCGTAGATGTTTTGACAGATTTCAGTGGCTTGATTTTCAGTTTCTTTTTGTTTTTTGCCTACTTCGGTATCGGGATCAACAGAGCCGGCACCGTCATCATCTGATTCATTGCTTTCGTCAGCATCAGCAGTATCTTCTGAAGTATTGGAATTTTCAGCTTCTTCTGCTTCTTGAGTTTCTTTTACTTCTGCAAGAACTTCCTGTGCTGTTTTTGATGCATTTTCTATGACTTCTGCTATTTCACCCTGAATTGCTTCAAGTTCTTCAGTTTTTAGCTGGCCTTTTTCAAGCATTTTCTGAACTTTTTCTTTCAAAGCTTTAACCTGATCAAGTACATCCTGCAATCTCTGTTTTTGAGATTCATCAAGTTTATCAGATTTCAAAATTTCACCGAGCTGTGCTTCAAGATTTGAAAGATTGTTCAATTGAGAGCTTAGTTTTGCCTGCATAGCAAGAGAAGCTCCCCAGTTATATGCTGCAATGTTACCCTGCATATTCAACATAGGATTTGTATTCATTGATTGAGTCAAATCCATACCAATTAACATAGGATTCCACTGGCTTATGTGATTTGTATTACCAAAACCCTGAGCCAGTGCATAAATTAACGGAGAATATCCGTCAGCATAAATATTATGCTGGGGAGAACCCACACCCTGACCGCCGAAGTCGGTAACATAATATCTGTTTCCGAGTGATTGGTAGGCAGCTAAGTTAGGCCATTGATTATAAAATGAATTTGTAAACCCAAATAACATTTTCCATATCCCCTGTGTTTTAGTTTCCCGTATTTATATAAACAAATTTTATTTGTATAAATTGCCTTATTGTAACAAAAACATATAAATAAAAGGCTAAAAAAGCCCGTAAATAAAGGAATTAATCCAAGTTTACATTACTTAATAAATTAATAATATCCTGCTTTGATATTTCCGGATTAATTTCTTTAATTGTGATAATTGAAGATGTATCAACTTTTTCTTTAAACACTTTTTCCAGTATATTCAGGTCATAATCATATAATATTGATCCATGCTGGAGAATATAACCTTCTTTTCTGAATTGTGCAGAGCCTATAAGTTTTCTGTTATCAAAACATAAATCAGCGCCGGTTGCTACCATCATGCAGTAATCAGGATGTTTTAAAGGCTTTTTTATTCCCCCAAAATCCAGTTCTATTCCGATTTTGTTAAACGCATTTATTAGAATTTGTGAAATCTCTTTGTATGACTTAACAACATTAAAACCGTTTTTCAAAAAAGATTCCGGGCATATAAAACTGTATGTTATTTCATTGTCATGCAAAAGCGCACGTCCGCCTGTCAAACGGCGGACAACATCAATATTATTTTTTTTTAAAAATTCTTCATCAATAAAATCGCTTTTTTGATTGCGTCCCAGAGAAACACAGGCCGGCTTCCAGCCGTAAAGTCTGAAAACAGGTTCTTTTAAGTTAGTTTTAACGGCATTTTCAAGCAGATTATTATCTGTCTGCATATTTTCAGCACCTGTTTTTACATCATACGGAATAAATTTCATTCGTTTTTGGCTTCTCTTTTGGTTAAATCTTTTTCAAACTGTGAAAATACGTCACTACCTACAAATTGTTCAAGGGCTGCGCGTTTTGCATAATAATCGGACTTTGCTTTCATCAGATTATCAAGAGCAGTCCTGTAATATGCATCGGTAATCAAAATTACTTCTTTTGACAAATCCTGTGCTAAGTCATAATTTTTCTTTCTTTCTTCTGCAATATCCTCTATCATTTTCAATTTTTTACGTGCAGTCATATAATTGTAATACAAATCAACAGTTCTCTGTTGTAAATCTTCGATTTTTCTGACGAGAATAATCATATCGGCATCAGTAACCTTTGTATATTTATAATTCAATGCTTTTGTATCCTGAGACATAATACCAAGAACGTTGCCGCCGATTATTGAACCTGTTGCAAGGATAGGATTTCCCATACTCGCACCGACAATGGTTGACATACTTGCAATAGTTGTCAAAACTTTTTTTACTGATTTTTCATCAGGTTTGTCTTCATCGGGGTTTGCAAGTTTGTACAGCGCAAAGTTAATAGTATCGCTCTGGGTTGCGGCCCCCTGCCATAAAACTGTCAAATCGCCTACCATATCTTCCTGATCAAGCTCAAGATCTGCTGCAACTTCTCTTGAAATCTGTTTGATACTCAAATCCGCAAATGTTAAATCGGTAGAATCAAATTGTTCTGCATCTTTTTTTACGTATGTTTGATGAACTTTGTCTTCTTTTGCTTTTGCTTCCATATATTCTTTTTCGGGAGTATCTGAAAGCCCTGTGCGGTAAGCAGGAGGTTTCGGGTTTTTAATATCTTTGTATTCAATTGAAAAGCAGGGCAAAGATAAATTTATAATCAAAGCAATTATCAAAAATTTTTTCATTTTTGCACCGCCTTTTCTCCGACAAGTGTTGAATTATAGTTAAACTGATACAAATTCAATTTGTCTACAACTTTTTTGCCTGCCAGTCTCTGGAGTTCAAGATGATATTTTTTTGCGCATTCCATATAATAAAATTCTTCCACCCGCATATTATCGTAAAGTGATGAGGATATTGAAATTTCAAGCAAATCTTCTTCATCCAGAGCTTTTGCGTAATTTTTGTTATATAAAAGCAGCCTCTGGCGTGTTTCTTTTAATTGTGAAAGAGAGCTTTTGTAATTATAATATGCTGTAATAATTTTATCCTGCAAGGTTTCCACAAGTCCTGCAAGTTCAATTAATTCTGTATCGGTCAGCGGAATTTCCGTCGGCATATTTTTTCTGTTAATCAAATTTTGTGCAAGTCTTCCAGCCGCAAACGCGGATGACTGAACCATATAATCAGCCCCTATTAATGAAGGTGCTAAAGAAGCGCCTGCAACAACAGCAGACAATGTTTTTGCCATAAGTGATGAGTGTATTCTTCGCTGACTTTCAGGAGTCGCAAGCTTTTTCAATGCAAAGCCTATTACCTGATTGTTTTCTACAGTGCCCTTCCAGAGATTTTCAATATCTTCAACATCCTTGTCCTTCTGTAGTCTGATAAGTTCCTGCAAAACCTGTTCATCGTTAACAACAAGCGACTGTTTAGCATTTACATTAGTTTTCGGAAGCTCTATTTTTTTTGTTTCGACTTTTCCAAGCGACACTTCATCAGCCCATGCGGGAATTCCTGTAAAACTTAAGATTAACACACATACCAGATACTTTTTCATAACAATTTTATACCACAAGAAAAATAATAAATCCAATGATTGATAAACTTATACATCAAACGGATGTTCTTCAAAACTGCAAAAAAAACTATCATTAACAATGATGATTTGAATAGAAATTTTTATAAGCCGACAGGAAGGTTAAAATTGAACTATACCGTAAAAACATACTCTAACCCTGAGAACAGTTTTTTTGAAAAAGCAGATGAACTGCGCCGCAAAAATATGTATAAAGAAGCTGTTGCAAATTATTTAAATGCAATACTTATCGACAGAAAAAATGCCGAAAGCTATTACGGTTTGGGAGTTTGCTACAAAAATTTAAAACAGTATGCAAAAGCTGTAAAATATCTTACAACGGCATCGGAAATTAATCCTGAAAGTTACGAAATTTATTTTGAACTTGGTCTATGCCATTTGTTAGAAGGAATTCCATGCGGAGCAATAAAAAATTTCATTCGTGCAATACAGATTAATCCTGATAATCCTGAAGCAATTCTGCAGCTTGGTATAGCTCATGAATTGTGTGAGGAATACGATCTTGCGTTGATGATTTATCAAAAATTAATAGAAAACTCACCTAAATTCATAAAAGCTTATGATAACAAATCAACTCTGCTGATGAAATTAGGTAAATACAAGGAAGCATCAGTTATTTTACATAGCATATTAAAGCAAAATCCGGAATATTACAAAGCTTACGCCGGTATCGGCGTCTGTTTTGATAAACTTGGCAAAAGAAATGATGCTCAAAGATACTACAGAAAATTTTTGTCGGAAGAGCCGTTTTCTAATAATGCGGAATTTATCAAAAACAGGTTAGACAAAATTTCTGAGCGGAAAAATTTACAAAATCATTTAAGATTGTGTAAATAGAGCTAATAAAGAATTTACGTCCATTTTTGGAGACTGATAAGAATGCATAAAATTTGGATGAAAATTAAATAATTTTGTGTTATTATCCGGATATGTTCGGATTTTTTAAAGATAAATTTAATAACCTGAAAGAGACTGTCTCTAATACTGCACAGGCGCTTGTCGGAAATGTTGTTAAAACTGTAGAGAATGAAGAAGAATTTTCGGAATTTGTTCTTGATGATATGGAAGATATGCTGATAAGTGCTGATTTAGGTGTCGGATATGCATCAGAACTTGTTGACAAATTAAGAAACCAGACTAAAATTAAACCATCTGAAGTTAAAAAATACTTAAAAGATGAATTTTTGAAAGTTTTGAAAGAGGCAGGGGACAACACTTTAAGCTATAAAGAAAACGAATTAAATATCTATTTTATAACAGGTGTAAACGGTGCCGGCAAAACTACACTTATAGGTAAACTTGCTTATAAATTTAAAAATTCAGGGAAAAAAGTTTTAATTGCAGCAGGCGATACCTTCCGCGCGGCGGCAGAAGAGCAGCTTGACATTTGGTCAAAACGTGCCGGCGCCTCTATTGTCAGACGTGATAAGGCAGATCCGGCATCAGTTGTTTATGAAGCAATTGAGAAAGCAAAAGCCGAAAATTATGACGTAATTCTTGTTGATACAGCGGGCAGACTTCAAAATAAATTCAATCTTATGGAGGAATTAAAAAAGATTAAATCCGTAATTGATAAAAAAGCCCCGCAGGCTTTGCGCGAATGCATGCTTGTATTAGACGCAAATACCGGTCAAAACGGACTTCAGCAGGCTAAAGTCTTTACAGAAGCGGTTAATATTACATCTGTTGCCTTAACAAAGCTCGACGGTTCTGCTAAAGGCGCAATTGTTCTTGCTGTTGCAAAAGAATTAAAATTGCCTGTCAAACTTGTCGGGGTTGGTGAAAAAATGGAAGATTTGAAAGAATTTAATCCGGATGAATTTATTGAAGCATTGTTTGAGTAAAAGGTGAACAGTGAAGAGGGAAGAGAAATATAAAGTTTTAAAATATGGAGTGACAAAATTGGGAAATCCGATTGAATTAATTTCCACTTCCTCCTTACCACTTCACACTCCGCTTATTATCGGTGTATTTCATGGTGACGAACCGCAGGGAAAATATTTGATAGAAGAATATTTAAAAAAAATTATTCCCCCTTCCTCGAAATCAAATATTTCGAGGAGGGGGATGCTGTTTATTCCCTGTCTGAACCCCGACGGCTTGCAGCTCGGACGGAGGACTAATGCAAACGGGGTTGATTTAAACAGAAATTTTCCGACAAAAAACTGGGGGCTAAATCTTGGCGATAACGCAACATGTGATGATGAAAATTCAGGCTATTACGGTGGAAAAAGTGCGGGAAGCGAAATAGAAACACAGTTTCTAATTGATACTATTAATGAATTTAAGCCTGAAATAATATTGACGCTTCACGCTCCATACAAAGTTGTAAATTATGACGGTCCTGCACAAAAAATTGCAGAAAAGATCTCACAGATAATAAATTATCCTGTTGAATCCAGCATAGGCTACCCGACACCTGGAAGTTTTGGCACCTATGCGGGAGTAGAGAGAAATATTCCGACAATTACACTTGAACTTGATGAAGAGTGCCCTGTTGAAGCATTAGCGGAACCTGTACATAAAATATTTGATGAATTAAAAAAGACGGTCTTATAAAAAACCGTCCTTTAATTTTTATTTCTCTTTATCATCAAGATAAACACTGAATTTAAAGTCATTCCCATCATGGCTGAATGTAACTCCGCCGTCTCCTTTGTTTACCCCGCCATCTGAATAAATACCTGCATCTTTAACATAGTATTTATCAAGACCTTTTTTGTTCAAATCCCTATTTAATTTCGGGGCAAGATTTCCGTTAGAATCCTTATTATCAATTCTGCCGTCATCATTTACGTCCATCCGTTCAAGTGCCAGACCCATCAAATCAAATCCTTCTTTAAAATTCTTTCCGCGGGTAAAAACAATTTCATTATTTTTGCCCTTAGCAGGATCATAAACTTTACCGTTTACTTCAATTTGTTTGCCTACAGGTACCAAAAAAGTTTTTGTTTTTTTCGCTTTTTCATCATACATTTTAATTTTTGTGTAGCCTTCAGGCACATTTCCGTTTTTTGCATTGTTTACAGGTTCAACCATTACAATATCTCCTCATGTTAACTATTACGTATATACTTAATAAATATTTTTGAAATACAAAATTGCGTGATATTTTATTTTTATTTACATTAGTTAACATATATGTTTTTTGTAGTAGAATAATAAATAAAAGAGGGATAATAATATGAAATTGCATAATTCTTATACGAATAAAGTTGAAGAATTTGTTCCGATTGACGGGAACAAGGTTAAAATGTATGTGTGCGGACCTACAGTTTATGATTTTGCGCATCTTGGGCATGCAAGATGCTACATAACGTGGGATGTTTTGTACAGATATTTAAAGTTTAAGGGTTATGATGTTACATACTGCCGTAACGTAACAGATGTTGATGACAAAATTCTTAAAAAAGCAGAAAAAGAAGGAAAAACTCCAGAGGAAGTGTCACAGTTTTGGTATAACCAATTTGAAAATTCAATGAAAGCTTTAAATACCTTAAAACCTGACATTGAACCGTTTGCCACAAAAACTTTAGGTGAAATGATAGGAATGGTAAAGGATTTAATTAATAAAGGCTTTGCCTATGAAGTGGACGGCGATGTTTATTTCAGGGTGAAAAAATTCCCAGAGTACGGTGCACTTTCAAAACAGCCGATAGATCAGCTAGAAAGCGGCGCAAGAATTGAAGTCGGGGAGCATAAAGAAGATCCGCTTGATTTTGCGCTGTGGAAAAAGGATGAAAAATTCGGCTACAAATCTCCCTGGGGTATCGGGCGTCCCGGCTGGCACATTGAATGTTCAGCTATGAGCAGAAAATATTTGGGTAAAACAATTGATATCCACGCAGGCGGTGCAGATTTAATATTCCCTCATCACGAAAATGAAATTGCACAATCAGAATGCGCAAACGGCTGTAAATTCGTAAATTACTGGCTTCATAACGGTTTTGTGACGATAAATAAAGAAAAGATGTCAAAATCTTTAGGCAATTTCTTAACCATAGATGAACTTTTGAAAAAATATGACTCCAATACAATAAGATTTTTCATTCTTACAAACCACTACAGAATGCCTGTAGAATTTTCAGATGAAGCACTTTCATCAGCTCAGGCAGGCGTGAAGAGAATGCTTAATGCAAAGCGCACAAAAATCAATGAAGACTTAGATATTACTAAGACTGATGAATATAAAGCTTTTGTTGATGCTATGGATGATGATTTGAATACGTCAAAGGCTTTAGCAGTATTATTTGAACTTACAAACAAAGCTAATAAAGACGATAAAGATGCTTTTACAATTCTCTATAAATTAGCATCAGCACTCGGCTTTACTTTTGAAAAACCAACACTTTCAGAAGATGAATTGAAAAATGCGGTTAAACATGTCTCGGAAAAACTCGGCAAAAACTTCTATTCAATGGAAGAATTAATAGCGTACAGAAAAGAAGCCAGAGATGCCAAAAACTGGGATGTTTCAGATAAAATCAGAGATGCGCTTGATGAAGTTAATATAGTCCTGAAAGATTCCAAAGAAGGCACAACGTGGGAAGTTAAGTAAATTTTTTTTAACAAACAGGCAAAAAATATTTTGACAGGACTTATACAGAGTATGGTAGATATAAATATTTCAACAAATACGACAATACCGTTTATGCCTGCTGCAAAAGGTAAAACTTCTGACGGCAGAATTATATATGAAACAAAAGATGCAAAAACAGGTAAAGTAACTAAATTTTCAATTCCCGAAGAAAATCAGGACAAATTTGAAAAAGTAGTTCAGGAAGTTCAGAAAAAATATGGGAAATTTAACACAAATCCTGAAAAGAAATTTGCACAGGCAGCACATTTGGCAACTTTAGGTGGTGCTATTGCAGGCGGTGCTTTAACAGCATCATTTATCAAAACAAAATCGAAAACCGGCAGATTTTTTAAAACTATCGGCGGTGCGTTAGGCGGTGCGGCTGTTGCAGGTATTGCTCTTGCAGGTGCAATATTATATCCGATGTTAAAATATACTAAAGAATTGAAAAATTTAGGATATAAACCTTTGAATGAACCAGCTGCTGAAATTAAGCCTGAAGAAAAAGAGCCTGAAACAGAAGAAAAAGAACAGCCGAAAACAGAAAAACAATAATTCTTACCTTTTTTGCAGGTTTGTCATATAATAATTGTATGAAAAAATTATTATATTTGATTACAATTTTGAGCTTTATATTTAGCATTAAACCAGCTTCAGCACAGATTGTCCCTCAGATTCCGCAATCAACTCTTGAGGCAGCACGCGAAGCTTCTGTTACCGGAGATAATATCCCCGCTTCAGAGGTTATCAGAGTCGGCATAGGAACGCAAAACTTCGGAACTTACCAGTACAAAGAAATAACGATTTTCGGAACAGGCGATACTCAGATTTATGATAACAGAATACTTATCGGTAATTATCCTTCTGATAAGGAAATAAAAATTTCTTACACTAACGGGAAATTTAATATTTACACAGAAGGCAATATGTTTCCTGACAGAATTGACGGGCCTGTCGAAATAACAAGTAATTTCGGTCTTTTAGGAGTTTCTGGTTTAAAAAGAGCCGGCAAACAGGCGCTTTACCATGGCGCATTTGAACTTACACCTAACAGCAACGGAACATTTAATCTTGTTAATATGATAGAGGTTGAAGATTACCTCAAAGGTGTTGTTCCAAATGAAATGCCGGTGCATTTCGGGCTTGAAGCGCTCAAAGCGCAGAGTGTTGCGGCAAGAAATTATGCTCTTTCCCCGCGTGTAAAATCATCGCCGAATTACGATCTTGTAGACAGTGTTGCAAGTCAGGTTTACTTTGGCGCAAATACCGAAAAAGATTTATCAAATCAGGCAGTTGAAGAAACAGAAGGAATTGTTGCAATATATGACTGGGATTTAATTCTTGCCCAGTATTCTTCAACCGCAGGCGGATATACCGAAAGTTTTTCAAACGCATTTTCAGATCCTAAGACAAAAGAATTTCCGTCTAATGATAAGCCTTATCTGCATGCGCGTCCCGATATTATAGGCCAGACACCGTTGAACAAAGAAGAAGATGCACAAAACTATTACAAATCAAAACCTGATGCCTATGATATCCGCTCGCCTTATTTCAGATGGGAGCGGGAATGGACAGCTGATGAACTTAAAAATGCACTTGAAACTACACTTGTTTCCCAATCTGCAACTGGGTTTGTACATCCTGTATTTAAAAAAGGCGACAAACTTGATGAACTTGTAGAATTAAAAGTTATCCGCCGCGGTGATTCAGGCAAAATTATTGAAATGGAAGTTGTCACCAGCTCACAAAAATACAAAATCTTTAAAGAACTGGTTGTGAGACGTCTTTTAACTAAAGACGGCAAAGCTTTACCGAGTGCAAATGTCGTATTTGACAATATTCAGGATGAAAATGGAAACCTTATAACAGTTCACGCTTACGGCGGAGGCTTCGGGCATGGGGTCGGCATGAGTCAGTACGGTGCAGGTTTTATGGGGTCTGAAATGCATATCCCTTATGACAAAATTCTCCAGCACTACTACACAGGGATAACTCTTTCCACAAAGCCGGTTATAGTATCAACAGATACAGGACAGCAAAGCGTAACACAGCATTTTTATGCAAAAGATAAAAAAGCAAAAATTATAATTGATAACAAATTCGGCGTAAATAATTTAACCGTTGATATTAACGGAATCAAACAAAATTATGAATTACCCAAAGAAATGCTCGGATTCAAAAGATATTCTGAAATTGATATTTCAAAATATATAAAAAAGGGACGTAATACAATTACATTTACATCTCCAGAATTTTTTGAAAGTTCGACAAGGAAGGGTGTAAGATTATATGTAGAACTGGTGCCGAAAAGAGAAAATAGCTGGTTTGACTAATTAGATTTCTCTCTCCCTATTGGAGAGGAGAGGGTACGTTAGCGGCCAAGGTATTTACGTGGTGAAGGTAATAATGAACGGAAGTACAAAAATTAAAGGTGATGAAAAAACAACAAGCGTCTTAAAAGCCGCGTGGATAATAGCTGTGGTTACAATAATAAGCAAACTTATAGGATTTATAAGAGATATTGTTATCGCAAATTATTACGGAGCGACTTTAGTTTCGGATGCTTATTACTATGCTTATCAAATTCCGTCTCTTTCTTTAATTTTGCTCGGCGGTGTCGGCGGCCCTTTTCACAGTGCAACAGTTGCAGTGTTTTCAAAACTTATTCCAAGTTTGAAAGACAAGCCGGCGGATGATGTTAACAAATTATATTCAACATTTATGACAGCTACCACAATATTTTTTCTTATACTTTCTGTCATAATGTTTGTATTCCCGCGTCAGATAATGGGATTGATTATATCAAACGGCTCTGCGGATATGATTAATCTTGCGGCTGAACATTTAAAAATTATGACCCCGCTTTTAATCATAGGCGGAATTGTCGGAATTTACTACGGAATTTTGATTATATATAAACAGTTTATGCTCCCGAATTTGTCGCCAATAATAATGAGTGCGGCAATCATAGGTGTTGTAATGGCTGTCCCTGATGACAATAAAGGATATGCACTTGCGTGGGCGACAACAATAGGTGCAATATTACAGCTTGTTATTCAGTATCCGAATGTGAGAAAACTTGGATTCAAGTGGAGGCCTGATTTTCATTTTACAAATAACCCGAATTTCAAAGAAATAACAGAACTTTTATTCCCCGCTGTTTTAAGCTCAACCGTCGGACAAATCCATATTTATGTAGACATGTTCTTTACATCATCAATTTCAGAAGGCGCATGGACTGCAATCGGTTATGCAAACAGAGTTTTTCAGTTCCCTGTAGGAATTCTCGTTACAGCATTTCTTGTTCCATTGTTCCCGATTTTTTCAAGACTTGTTGCCGAAAAAGATTTAGAGGGGATTAAAACTTATTTTAATAAAGGTGTCGGAGTTCTTTTCTTTGCGGCAATCCCGATTATTATAGGAATATTGACTGTCGGAACAGATGCTGTCAGATTAGTGTTTGAGCGCGGAGCATTTGATGAAAGTGCAACATTTATGGTAACAGAAGCTTTATGGTTTTTATCTGTTTCAATTTTGCCTTACGTTTTCAGAGATTCGATAACAAGGGTTTATTATTCTTTTAATGATTCTAAAACCCCTTTTATCGTCGCTTTTTCCTCAATTGTATTAAAGTATCTTTTGAACGTTATATTTATAAAACAAATGGGAATGGGTATAGGCGGAATTACTCTTTCCACATCGCTTGTAACTCTGTTCAATGCCTGTGTTTTAGGAGCTTTGATTTATAAAAAAGTGAGAATGGATTACAAATCTTTGTTTACAAATCTTTTAAAGATGTGTATTGCAGGAATTATTACAATTACTGTTTGTTTTGGCACTGCCGTTTGCTTTGATAAATTTATAGGACTTCCTAAAACCATCTTTGAAATAACCAAAATAACATCTGTAGGAATAATTTGTGTTGTAATTTATACAGGACTTAATCTCCTCTTTAAAATGGAATATGCTAAAGAATTAAGTCTGAGATTAATTAATAAAATTAAAAAATAGTACAATATTTGAACCCAATTTTTTGCTTTACAATCCGAAAAAAACACTCGACATTAAGTTTTGTTTATTATAGGATAGGCTTACTTGCGAGATATAAATAGAAAAGGAGATATAAAAATGCAGGTTATATTAAAAAAAGATGTTCAAAACCTCGGAGAAGCAGGCGACATCGTTAATGTAAAAGACGGTTACGCAAGGAATTTTCTTCTCCCGCAGTCAATAGCTGAAATCGCTACTAAAGGCGCTTTAGAAAACAGAGAAAAAAATCTGGCAAGAATTAAAGCTAAACAGGAAAAATTGCACGCTGAAGCTTTGGAAACTGCTAAAAAAATTGAAGAATTTGCTAAACTTGAACTTTCAGCAAAAGCAGGTGAATCAGGCAAATTGTTCGGTACAATTACTACTAAAAAACTTACAGAAGAATTAAAAACTAAATCAGGCATTGAAGTTGACAGAAAAAATGTTTCTTTGAACGCTCCGATTAACAAAATCGGAGAATATACAATGCTTATCAAATTGACTTCTAAAGTTAAATGCGAACTGGCAGTTGTAGTTACAGCTTCTGAAGTTCTTAAAGAATCAGTTGAAGAAGCTGTAGAAGAAACTGAAGAATAGGCGGCAAATGGCTCAAAATTCTAAATTGACACTTGAAGCTCTGGCAATTGGTTCTTTGCCTCATACCAATTTAGAATCAGCTATGGAACTTGTTAAAAAAGATTTTGACAAAATTCCGTTCTGGCCTCAATTAAGTAAAATTAATAAAAACGAAGACATGATTTTTCAATTTTTGGAAAATATGCCTTCGTTTTTTATTGATGAAAACACAGGGAAATCATATCTTGAAACTGAAAGCGACAAGTTTTTTGAAGATATGGAACAGTTTTTTGCCGACTATGAAGAAATCATTCATTGTTTCCCTTGTGAAAGTGAGGGGGATCGCTTGCGGTGGAAGGATTGTGAAAAGATACTTGATAAATATGCGATATCATATTCCTGCACATTCCCCGAATTTATAAAAATTGTAAAAGATACAAAACCTGCTTTTGCAAAAGGCCAGATTGTAGGGCCGTTTACACTGGCAACAACGCTTGTTGATAAAACTGGCAAATGTGCATTTTATGATGAAACATTAAAAGAAATTATAATAAAAACACTTACATTAAAGGCCTTATGGCAGATAAAGGAAATTAAATGCGCAAACCCTGATACTACTCCGATAATTTTTATTGATGAACCATCAATATCACAGCTTGGTACTTCTGCTTATATAACAATTTCTAATGATGAAGTAAAGAATATGATAAAAGAAATTTCGGATTTGGTAAAAGCAAATGGTGCCTTAAGCGCAATTCACTGCTGTGGAAAATGCGACTGGAGGGTGCCTATAGAAGCCGGTGTTGATATTATTAATTTTGATGCCTACACTTTTGCCCAGAATTTAAGTCTTTTCAGCAGTGATTTAAAATGTTATCTTGAGCAGGGAAGAAAAATTGCCTGGGGAATTGTTCCAACACTCCGTCCTGATAGTCTTGAAAAAACAAATTTAAATGAAATGATTTCTGTTTTTGAAAAAGCTGTTAAATATTTGACGAAAAAAGGAATTGATGAGAAAATTATTATAGAAAATTCAATTATTACACCGTCATGTGGAGCAGGCGCATTGAGTGAAGAACTTGCACAAAAAGCTATGGATTTGACAAAGCAATTGTCAGAAAATTTAAAAGAAAGGCGTGTAGCCGTTCCACCAGCCACATAAAGCTTAATTTAATCCCCTCCCTTGTGAGGGGAGAGCGCGAATGAGCGAAGGGCGAAACGGCGGCGCGCAGGCGGCGGCGTTGCAGTCCCGTTATTCACGAGTGAGCAAGACAGGGGAAATAAAGGGGTGGGTGAGAATAGAAAAAGTAGCACAACCACATAAGTTTTGAATAAATTTATTTGAGAACAACGAAAGAAAGGTATTTAATTTGACATTTAAATTAGCTATAACAGGAAAAAGCGGAAGCGGTAAAACAACAATTGTTAAAGGATTTTTGAGAGTTTTTCAGGAATATTTTCCTGAAAAATCAATTCTTTTGTTTGACAATGACCTTACAGGAGAACTCGGGCACAGTTTCGGGCTTGATATTAGAAATACAATTTACGGCATTCGAAGCGGGAAACACGAATATAAGACAGGAATTCCCGAAGGGATGTCAAAGCAGGAATTTGTCGAATGGGCTATGGAAGATATTGTTGTTTCTCTCGATGAAAATGTCGATATCATCGTATCATGGTTTGTGGGTTCAAAAGACTGCAGATGCCCTATTACGGGACAAATCAACGACGCTGTTTTAAAACTTATTGACAGATATGATATTGTAATTTTTGACTGCGAATTTGACTTAAAATACTTAAATCAGCTTGTGGATACAGATATTGATACTACACTTATTGTTGCAAATCCTACAGATGAAAGCGCGCATCTTGTAAAACGTATTGAAGAATTCAGCGCAAAATATGCTGCAGGAAACCAGCTCGGTGTTGTTATAAATAAAGCTGACGGATCAGATTTGAACGCGTTATACGATTTTCTTAAACGTTATGATCTCGATGTCCTGGGTGTAATTCCGGTTGATGAACAATTAAAATTACATTCGGTGGATAAAGAGTCAGATATTGTTCAAGATGCTATCAAACAGTTTTATTTCAGGTTAAATCTTCCTCAGGTGAGAGAGTAGGTAATATGACAGAAATTTTAGACGGTAAAAAACTAAGAGATAAAATTTTTGCGGGCTTAAAAACAAAATTGGATAGAATGTCTGAAAAGCCAACGCTTGCTGTAATTTTAGCAGGAAATGATCCAGCAAGCCAAATTTATGTCCGTAACAAGAAAAAAACTGCTGAAAATTTAGGGATTAATTCTATTGTAATAGAATATCCGGCAGATGTTACGGAAACAGAGCTTCTTGCTAAAATTAGCGAATTAAATAACGATAAAAAGATTTCCGCAATTCTTGTTCAGCTTCCGCTGCCAAAGCAAATTGATAAATTCAGGATTATTGATGCAATTTTGCCTCAAAAAGATGTTGACGGGCTTACACCTTATAATCTCGGAAAACTTTTTGCAGGTGAACAACCTTATGTCTATCCCTGTACTCCAAAAGGGATATTGCTTTTACTGGATGAGTACGGCATAAATCCGGCTGAGAAACATGTTGTTGTAATTGGCCGTTCAAATTTGGTTGGAAAACCTGTTGCTCAAATGTTGCTACAACGTAATGCAACTGTGACAATGTGCCACAGTCATACGACAAATCTCCCTGATATAACAAAAACTGCTGATATTGTTGTCTCAGCAGTAGGGAAAAATATTATAGGGGAAAAAATGTTAAAATCAAATTGTGTTGTTGTAGATGTTGGAATTTATAGAGATGAGACCGGGAAAGTCCGCGGCGACGTGGATTTTGAGGGGGTCTCAAATATCGCCGCTTACATTTCACCTGTCCCGGGCGGTGTAGGCCCGATGACCATAGCATCTTTGATGCTGAATACGGTCGAACTTTTTGAAAGAAATAAACAGTCTTTATAAATCTATATGTTACTATTGACCTATAAGATTCAATGTACAGTAAGATTTAATATTGCTGTTAACAAGGTTTTTCAAGCTCGATATCTCATTTTCCATCAAACTTATCTGGGAATCCAGTGAATCTTGCCGCGTTTCAAGATACGACTCTTCTTGTTGAAGCTGGATGTATGTCGGATCATCATCCACGTCAAGTTCTGACTCTTCTAATTCTTGTGCTCTGTAGCCCATTTGTTTTGTAATGTAATTTGCACGACTCATAACAAGCGTTTGTTCAAATTGCAGTTGGCTTTTCTGCAATGTGAATAAATTCTTCTGTGCATCAAGTGCTAAAAATGTCATCTCATCTCTCCTTATATTTTTATCTTTTCTTACACATATAAAGTATTTTAAAATTATTCAATTTCACAAGAAAGAATTTTTGTTACATTTGTTAACATAATTAATATTATTGAAAGGATTCTAAAGCGTTAGTGCCCTGGTGTTTTAATGCAAAAAACCGGCGTTTCTGCCGGTTTTTTGTAAAATATTTTGATAATATAATTATCTTTTAGAAAATTGGAAACGTTTTCTTGCACGTTTACGGCCGTATTTTTTACGTTCTTTAACACGCGGATCGCGGGTTAAAAGTCCTTCTAAACGTAATACGTTTCTGTATTCTTCATTTGCTTTAACTAATGCTCTTGAAATACCATGTCTTATTGCTCCGCACTGGGCAACAACACCGCCGCCTACTGCTTTTACTTTTACATCGTATTTTTCCTGATTATCAGTTAAAACCAGAGGTCTGTATACTAACATTTCAATAGCAGGTCTGTTGCCGATATAATTTTTTAATGTTTTACCGTTAACAAAAATTCTGCCTTTGCCTTTTACAAGTTTTACAACCGCAATAGAGGTTTTTCTGCGGCCTGTTGCCATAATTTCTTTATCTGCCATTATTTAGCCTCCTTTTCAAGCACAATCGGTTTTTGTGCTGCATGCGGATGTTCAGGTCCGTTGTATACTTTCAATTTTGTAAATTGTGTATCGCCTAAAGTGTTGTGCTGAAGCATTCCTTTAACTGCTTTTTCAATTAAAAGTCTTGCATCTTTTTCACGTAATTCTTTTACGCTTGCACTCTTTAAGCCTCCCGGATAACCGGTATGGTGATAATAAATTTTATCTGTTTCTTTTTTACCTGAAACCAAAACTTTGTCAGCATTGATTACGATTACGAAATCACCTGTATCAACGTTTGGTGTATATTCAGGTTTATTTTTTCCTCTTAAAATATT